>JXRG01000099.1:0-232 GCA_000831085.1 Streptococcus sp. DBCMS | reverse complement strand
CTTATGACTGGTCTTAACCTTCTCATAAACGTGCTCTGTGTCACCGTTTGGAAGTTTCTTAGTCTCTACGAAGCGGTAACCTGGGATATCTTTCTTAGGCTGTTCACCGTCTTCGGTTGGATAACCTGGAATTTCATTGCCTTCCTTATCCTTGTGACTAGTCTTCACTTTTTCGTAGACATGTTCTGTGTCACCGTTTGGAAGTTTCTTAGTCTCTACGAAGCGGTAACCT
>JXRG01000098.1:0-232 GCA_000831085.1 Streptococcus sp. DBCMS | reverse complement strand
CGCCAACTTGTTTGGGTATTATCATCGTTTTAGTGGCTGATCGTCCTGGTGGACAGTGGGGACATGGATAAATGGGTTTGGCCTATACGTACTTTATCGGTTCAGTGGTAGTCAGCACTCGGAGATCAAATTGCGCCAACTTGTTTGGGTATTATCATCGTTTTAGTGGCTGATCGTCCTGGTGGACAGTGGGGACATGGATAAATGGGTTTGGCCTATACGTACTTTATCG
>JXRG01000097.1:0-232 GCA_000831085.1 Streptococcus sp. DBCMS | reverse complement strand
TAATCGAAGTAGAATACCAGAAAAAAAAGTGGATATTTTAATAGTTATTTTAAGAGCGTTGCAGGTCGAATAAATAAAGAACAGCCTGTCTTACTTTATTCAATCCCAAGACAGATGAATTTCCAGTTTCAATTAATCGAAGTAGAATACCAGAAAAAAAAGTGGATATTTTAATAGTTATTTTAAGAGCGTTGCAGGTCGAATAAATAAAGAACAGCCTGTCTTACTTTAT
>JXRG01000096.1:0-232 GCA_000831085.1 Streptococcus sp. DBCMS | reverse complement strand
GCTACGGCAATTTCTCATTAAAAATAAGAAAAGACATTGAAGTAATTATAAAAAATTACTAATAATAGTCAAAATATAGGTAATAATAGTAGTAATAATTTTGGGAATAGTTGGCTCGTTGTTTGGTATATATGCTACGGCAATTTCTCATTAAAAATAAGAAAAGACATTGAAGTAATTATAAAAAATTACTAATAATAGTCAAAATATAGGTAATAATAGTAGTAATAAT
>JXRG01000095.1:0-233 GCA_000831085.1 Streptococcus sp. DBCMS | reverse complement strand
CGGTTACAGTTGGTGTCTTACCATCTTTACCATTCTTGATAACTGTCTCGGTTGTTGTTCCATCTGGGTTCACAACTTTAACTGTGTGGGTACCGTCTTGGTTATCTTTAACGGTTACGACCGGTAATTTTCCGTCTTTACCATCTTTAACGAATGTACGACCTGTTTCAGTTCCAGCAGGATCATGTGTGATTACCCATGTACCTGTGTTACCTTCTGAGTCTTCACCACGT
>JXRG01000094.1:0-233 GCA_000831085.1 Streptococcus sp. DBCMS | reverse complement strand
CTACCAGGATCGACGACGATGAGGTGCTTTTCGCCTTCTAGATAATAGGTATTTTCATAGGCAACAGGATTCACGGTTTTATGGATTTTCATACTAGCTCCAATCTCAAAGAATGTACTAATACTCTTCGAAATCTACCAGGATCGACGACGATGAGGTGCTTTTCGCCTTCTAGATAATAGGTATTTTCATAGGCAACAGGATTCACGGTTTTATGGATTTTCATACTAGCT
>JXRG01000093.1:0-233 GCA_000831085.1 Streptococcus sp. DBCMS | reverse complement strand
TTACTAATACTCGGAATTTTTGGGGGCAATTCTTGCATTGTTTCGTGCATTCTCAGAAATATAATTTTTATTCTCTTTTGATGACGAAATTTCATCTATAGTTTAAAGTATCTGGTTTTATAAAAGGGATATCATTACTAATACTCGGAATTTTTGGGGGCAATTCTTGCATTGTTTCGTGCATTCTCAGAAATATAATTTTTATTCTCTTTTGATGACGAAATTTCATCTAT
>JXRG01000092.1:0-233 GCA_000831085.1 Streptococcus sp. DBCMS | reverse complement strand
ATAAAATTGTACCGCAACTACTATTCGAATATTTTCAAAAGGATAAGGATATGAAAGTTACTTTAAGTAAAAATAAAAAAGAGCTTGTTTCTAAACTTTGGTCGGTATAGAAACAAACTCAACATATACTAGTAATAAAATTGTACCGCAACTACTATTCGAATATTTTCAAAAGGATAAGGATATGAAAGTTACTTTAAGTAAAAATAAAAAAGAGCTTGTTTCTAAACTTT
>JXRG01000091.1:0-234 GCA_000831085.1 Streptococcus sp. DBCMS | reverse complement strand
TCAGAGCTTTCGTATATATTAATTATGACTTTAAGAAATTTCGCATTGCATGGGCACATTCCTCTATATTTCAATCAAAATAGATATAGCTTTAATTTACAAAAATTAGAAAAAATGATAAACAAAATATATGATTCAGAGCTTTCGTATATATTAATTATGACTTTAAGAAATTTCGCATTGCATGGGCACATTCCTCTATATTTCAATCAAAATAGATATAGCTTTAATTTA
>JXRG01000090.1:0-234 GCA_000831085.1 Streptococcus sp. DBCMS | reverse complement strand
CTTCCAAGTTTCTCACTTCTAATTTAATTAACTATGTTTGGGCATAGCTATTCAAAGAATATTAATAAACACAAAAAATCTTATTGTGCTTAGATTTTGTCTCTATGGCAGTCGGTGATTCGCATCCTCTCTGTTCTTCCAAGTTTCTCACTTCTAATTTAATTAACTATGTTTGGGCATAGCTATTCAAAGAATATTAATAAACACAAAAAATCTTATTGTGCTTAGATTTTG
>JXRG01000009.1:0-78598 GCA_000831085.1 Streptococcus sp. DBCMS | reverse complement strand
GTTGGCTGAGCTAGACTCCACCTTTGGGAGTTTAGCTCAGCTGGGAGAGCATCTGCCTTACAAGCAGAGGGTCAGCGGTTCGATCCCGTTAACTCCCATAGGTCCCGTAGTGTAGCGGTTATCACGTCGCCCTGTCACGGCGAAGATCGCGGGTTCGATTCCCGTCGGGACCGTTTAAGATAACGGAAGTTATTTTAGACTCGTTAGCTCAGTTGGTAGAGCAATTGACTTTTAATCAATGGGTCACTGGTTCGAGCCCAGTACGGGTCATATTTGCGGGTTTGGCGGAATTGGCAGACGCACAGATTTAGGATCTGGCGCTTAACGGCGTGGGGGTTCAAGTCCCTTAACCCGCATAATAGAAATCAGCCGGCTTAGCTCAGTTGGTAGAGCATCTGATTTGTAATCAGAGGGTCGCGTGTTCAAGTCATGTAGCCGGCATTTTTTTATATAGAATAAGAGGTCGATGCGAACGTAGTTCAGTGGTAGAACACCACCTTGCCAAGGTGGGGGTCGCGGGTTCGAATCCCGTCGTTCGCTTAGAGAGGCCGGGGTGGCGGAACTGGCAGACGCACAGGACTTAAAATCCTGCGATTGGTAACGATCGTACCGGTTCGATTCCGGTCCTCGGCATATAATAATGAGCACCCTTAGCTCAACTGGATAGAGTACCTGACTACGAATCAGGCGGTTAGAGGTTCGACTCCTCTAGGGTGCATTTTTTTATTTAACGCGGGAAGTAGCTCAGCTTGGTAGAGTACTTGGTTTGGGACCAAGGTGTCGCAGGTTCGAATCCTGTCTTCCCGATTGATTACGAGGATACTTAAAGGTATCTTTTTTTATTTACTAAGGAGATTCTGAGAGTCTTCTTTTTTGTTTACGGAACAAATTTGTGTAAACTAGCAGTGCTTAAGGAATGGTACTAGTCATATATTTTCTTTAATTATGGTAAAATAGTAAGAGAATAATGTGAGGAAAATGAATGTCAAGTAAGTTTGAAATTTTAATGAATCAACTAGGAATCTCTGATCAATTGAGACGGAATCCTGCTCTTGTTGATGCCAGAATTGAGCGTGTTGTGGTTCATAAAATTAGTAAGATTTGGGAATTTCATTTTGTATTTTCTAATATTTTACCGATTGAAATCTTTTTAGAGTTAAAGAAAGGGCTTGGTGAAGAATTTTCTAAGACAGGAAACCGAGCTGTTTTCGAAATCAAGGCTCTTTCTCAAGAATTCTCTAATGAACTCTTGCAGGCCTACTATAGAGAGGCTTTTTCTGAAGGTCCATGTGCAAGTCAGGGGTTTAAATCTCTTTACCAGAATTTAAACGTTCGTGTGGAGGGAAATCAACTCATTATTGAAGGTTCAGAGGCGATTGATAAGGAGCACTTTAAGAAGAATCATCTTCCTAATTTGGCAAAGCAACTTGAAAAATTTGGTTTCCCGGTCTTTGTTTGCCAGATAGAAAAGAACGATGCACTTACACAAGAACAGGAAGAAGCCTTTCATGTGGAGAACGAACAAATCGTCCAAGCTGCCAATGAGGAAGCGCTCCGGGCTATGGAGCAACTGGAACAAATGGCTCCTCCTCCAGTAGAAGAGAAGCCAGTCTTTGATTTTCAGGCTAAAAAGGCTATGGCCAAGCCTAAACTAGATAAGGCTGAAGTTACCCAGATGATTGACGTGACGACTGAGGAAAATCGTCTGGTCTTTGAAGGGGTCGTTTTTGATGTGGAACATAAAGTGACCAGAACTGGTCGCGTTTTGATCAATTTTAAAATGACGGATTACACTTCAAGTTTTTCAATGCAAAAATGGGTTAAGAATGAGGAAGAGGCTCAGAAGTTTGACATCATTAAGAAGAATTCTTGGCTCCGAGTTCGTGGGAATGTGGAGATGAATAACTTCACACGTGATTTGACCATGAACGTGCAGGATGTGCAGGAAGTTGTTCACTATGAGCGGAAGGATTTGATGCCAGAGGGTGAGCGTCGGGTTGAATTTCATGCTCATACTAATATGTCGACTATGGATGCTCTACCAGAAGTAGAGGAGATCGTTGCGGCAGCTGCTAAGTGGGGACACAAGGCGGTTGCCATCACGGACCATGGAAATGTTCAATCTTTCCCACACGGCTATAAGGCGGCCAAGAAAGCTGGAATCCAGCTGATCTATGGAATGGAAGCCAATATTGTGGAGGATCGTGTTCCAATCGTTTACAACGAAGTGAAGATGGACTTGTCAGAAGCTACCTATGTGGTTTTTGACGTGGAAACGACGGGGCTTTCAGCCATCTATAATGATTTGATTCAGGTTGCGGCCTCTAAGATGTATAAGGGAAATGTTATTGCCGAATTTGATGAATTTATCAATCCTGGATATCCCTTGTCAGCCTTTACTACTGAGTTGACAGGAATTACAGATGATCATGTCAAAAATGCTAAACCACTGGAACAAGTTTTGCAAGAATTCCAAGAATTTTGCAAGGATACAGTCTTAGTTGCTCACAATGCTACCTTTGACGTTGGCTTTATGAATGCCAACTATGAGCGTCATGGTCTGCCTAAGATTAGCCAGCCAGTTATCGATACGCTAGAGTTTGCTAGAAACCTCTATCCTGAGTATAAACGCCATGGTTTGGGACCTTTGACTAAGCGTTTTGGTGTAGCACTTGAACACCACCACATGGCTAATTACGATGCGGAAGCTACTGGTCGTCTGCTTTTCATATTTATCAAAGAGGTGGCAGAAAAACATGGTGTGACTGATCTGGCTAGACTCAACATTGATCTAATCAGTCCAGATTCTTATAAAAAAGCTCGGATTAAACATGCGACCATTTATGTCAAGAATCAAGTTGGTTTAAAAAATATTTTTAAGCTGGTTTCTTTGTCCAATACCAAGTACTTTGAAGGGGTGCCACGGATTCCGAGAACAGTTCTAGATGCCCATCGGGAGGGCTTGATTTTGGGGTCGGCTTGCTCGGAAGGCGAAGTTTTTGACGCAGTTGTTTCCCAAGGTGTGGATGCGGCGGTTGAGGTGGCCAAGTATTATGACTTTATCGAGGTCATGCCACCAGCTATCTATGCTCCCTTGATTGCTAAAGAGCAGGTCAAGGATATGGAGGAACTCCAGACTATTATCAAGAGTTTGATAGAGGTTGGGGACCGTCTTGGCAAGCCTGTTTTGGCTACGGGTAATGTTCACTATATTGAACCGGAAGAAGAGATTTACCGTGAAATTATTGTCCGTAGTTTGGGTCAGGGGGTTATGATTAACCGGACCATTGGTCACGGTGAACATGCCCAACCAGCACCGCTACCGAAGGCTCATTTTAGAACGACCAATGAAATGTTGGATGAATTTGCTTTCTTGGGAGAAGATTTAGCACGCAAATTAGTCATTGAAAACACCAATGCCTTGGCAGATATCTTTGAACCTGTTGAGGTTGTTAAGGGTGACTTGTACACACCTTTCATTGACAAGGCTGAAGAAACGGTCGCTGAGCTGACCTATAAGAAAGCTTTTGAGATTTATGGCAATCCGCTGCCAGATATTGTTGATTTGCGGATTGAAAAAGAATTGACATCTATTCTGGGGAATGGATTTGCCGTGATTTATCTGGCATCGCAGATGCTGGTACAACGTTCCAATGAACGGGGCTATTTGGTGGGTTCTCGTGGGTCTGTTGGGTCCAGTTTTGTTGCGACCATGATTGGGATTACGGAGGTTAATCCTCTCTCTCCTCACTATGTCTGTGGTCAGTGTCAGTACAGCGAGTTTATCACCGATGGTTCTTATGGTTCAGGTTTTGATATGCCTAATAAGGACTGTCCAAACTGTGGCTACAAACTCAGCAAAAATGGACAGGATATTCCTTTCGAGACCTTCCTTGGTTTTGATGGGGACAAGGTTCCCGATATTGACTTGAACTTCTCGGGAGAAGACCAGCCTAGTGCTCACTTGGATGTACGTGATATCTTTGGTGAAGAATATGCCTTCCGTGCAGGAACGGTTGGTACGGTAGCTGCTAAGACTGCTTATGGATTTGTCAAGGGCTATGAGAGAGACTATGGGAAATTTTATCGTGATGCAGAGGTGGAACGTCTTGCCCAAGGTGCTGCCGGTGTCAAGCGGACTACAGGACAACACCCAGGAGGAATCGTTGTTATTCCGAACTACATGGATGTCTACGACTTTACGCCTGTTCAGTATCCAGCGGATGACGTGACGGCTGAATGGCAGACGACTCACTTTAACTTCCATGATATCGATGAGAATGTCCTCAAACTCGATGTACTGGGGCATGATGATCCGACCATGATTCGAAAATTGCAGGACTTGTCTGGGATTGACCCTAATGAAATTCCTATGGATGATGAAGGTGTCATGGCCCTCTTTTCTGGGACTGATGTACTTGGGGTGACGCCGGAGCAAATCGGAACGCCGACAGGTATGCTGGGGATTCCAGAATTTGGAACCAACTTTGTACGTGGGATGGTCGATGAAACGCATCCGACGACCTTTGCGGAATTGCTTCAGTTGTCTGGATTATCCCACGGTACCGATGTGTGGTTGGGAAATGCCCAGGATTTGATCAAGCAAGGGATTGCGGACCTATCAACCGTTATCGGTTGTCGGGACGACATCATGGTTTACCTCATGCATGCGGGTCTCGAACCTAAGATGGCCTTTACCATCATGGAACGGGTGCGTAAAGGTTTGTGGCTGAAGATTTCCGAAGAGGAGCGAAATGGCTACATCGAGGCTATGAAGGCTAATAAGGTACCAGAGTGGTATATCGAATCCTGTGGAAAAATCAAGTATATGTTCCCTAAGGCCCATGCGGCAGCCTACGTTATGATGGCCTTGCGTGTAGCTTACTTCAAGGTTCACCATCCGATTTATTATTACTGTGCTTACTTCTCTATCCGTGCCAAGCCTTTGATATCAAGACCATGGGGCAGGTTTAGATGCCATCAAGCGTAGAATGGAAGAGATCGCTGAAAAACGGAAGAATAATGAAGCCTCTAATGTGGAAATTGACCTCTATACAACTCTTGAGATTGTCAATGAAATGTGGGAACGTGGCTTTAAGTTTGGCAAGTTGGACCTCTATCGTAGTGATGCGACTGAATTCATCATTGATGGAGATACCCTCATCCCACCATTTGTAGCAATGGATGGTCTGGGAGAGAACGTTGCTAAGCAGTTGGTGCGTGCGCGTGAAGAGGGTGAGTTCCTCTCTAAGACAGAACTGCGCAAGCGTGGTGGACTTTCATCAACCTTGGTTGAAAAGATGGATGAAATGGGGATTCTTGGTAATATGCCAGAGGATAACCAGTTGAGTTTGTTTGATGAGTTTTTCTAAAATATAGAAAGAGGTTTTTATGAAACTTACCATTTCCGCTCAGGATAAGCCAGCGCAGAAGGTGTTTGATTATCAGCTGGATCTTGACCCTGATACGATTTTGAAAATGACCGCTTTGATTTGCGGCACTGTGGCAGCGGTTAGCCTGTTGTCCCTGTTTAAAGAGAAATAACAATAGAAAAGGAAAAATAAAATGGTTTTACCAAATTTTAAAGAAAATCTAGAAAAATATGCGAAATTGTTGGTTGCAAATGGAATCAACGTGCAACCTGGGCACACTTTGGCTCTTTCTATCGATGTGGAACAACGTGAGTTGGCCCATTTGATTGTGAAAGAAGCATATGCACTTGGAGCACATGAAGTTATCGTTCAGTGGACAGATGATGTGATCAATCGTGAGAAATTCCTCCACGCGCCAATGGAGCGTTTGGACAATGTACCAGAATACAAGATTGCTGAGATGAACTATCTCTTGGAGAACAAGGCTAGCCGTCTCGGTGTCCGTTCTTCTGATCCAGGTGCCTTGAACGGAGTGGATGCGGACAAGCTTTCAGCTTCTGCTAAAGCGATGGGACTTGCCATGAAGCCAATGCGTATCGCAACTCAGTCCAACAAGGTTAGCTGGACAGTGGCTGCCGCTGCTGGACTCGAGTGGGCTAAGAAGGTCTTTCCAAATGCTGCGAACGATGAAGAAGCAGTGGACCTCCTTTGGGATCAAATATTCAAAACTTGCCGTGTCTACGAAGAAGATCCTGTCAAGGCTTGGGAAGAGCATGCTGCTATCCTTAAGAGCAAGGCGGAAATGCTCAATAAAGAGCAATTCTCAGCCTTCACTACACAGCGCCAGGGACAGATTTGACACTTGGTTTGCCAAAGAACCACGTTTGGGAATCAGCTGGTGCTATCAATGCACAGGGAGAAGGATTCTTACCAAATATGCCAACAGAAGAGGTCTTTACCGCGCCTGACTTACGTCGTGCAGATGGATATGTAACTTCTACAAAACCGCTTAGCTACAATGGCAATATCATCGAAGGTATTAGGGTGACCTTTAAGGATGGACAAATCGTTGACATTACTGCTGAAAAGGGTGATCAGGTCATGAAAGACCTTGTCTTTGAAAATGTGGGTGCGCGTGCCTTGGGTGAATGTGCCCTGGTACCAGATCCAAGTCCAATTTCTCAGTCAGGTATTACCTTCTTTAATACCCTTTTCGATGAAAATGCATCAAACCACTTGGCTATCGGTGCTGCCTATGCAACTAGTGTTGTTGGTGGGGCAGAGATGAGCGAAGAGGAGCTTGAAGCTGCAGGACTGAACCGTTCAGATGTTCACGTGGACTTTATGATTGGTTCTAGCCAAATGGATATCGATGGTATCCGTGAGGATGGAACACGTGTACCTCTCTTCCGTAATGGAGACTGGGCAATTTAAGGAGAAGTTATGCTTGGAAGTATGTTTGTTGGTCTCCTAGTGGGATTCTTGGCAGGTGCTTTGACCAATCGTGGAGAGAGCATGGGATGCTTTGGGAAAATGTTTCTTGGCTGGATTGGTGCCTTTCTGGGCCACCTGCTCTTTGGAACTTGGGGTCCAATTATAGCAGGAACGGCCATTATCCCAGCTATTTTAGGAGCTATGATTGTCTTAGCTATTTTCTGGAGACGAGGAAGTTAATTTCTTAAATCTGATACTCAATGAAAATCAAAGAGCAAACTAGGAAACTAGCCGCAGGCTGCTCAAAGCACTGCTTTGCGGTTGTAGATAGAACTGACGAAGTCAGTAACATCTATATGGCAAGGCGACGTTGACGCGGTTTGAAGAGATTTTTGAAGAGTATGAAAAGAAAAGGAGGTTGGTCACTTGGGCTAGCCTCCTTTTGAGTATGATATAATAGTTCTATGAGATTAGATAAATTTTTAGTTGCCTGCGCTGTAGGAAGTCGGACAGAGGTAAAAAACTTGCTCAAGGCTGGACGCGTGACGGTCAATGGCAAGAAAGAAAAATCAGCAAAATTTCAAATAAATGAAGAAAAAGACGAAATTTGCTTTGATGGTCAAGTGCTAGAGTATGAAGAGTTTGTCTACTACATGATGAACAAGCCCCAAGGAGTCATTTCAGCGACTGAGGATAACAAGCATAGAACGGTTCTAGACTTGCTGGATGATTTGGCTCGGAGCAAGGAAGTTTTTCCAGTAGGGCGCTTGGATATCGATACGCATGGACTCCTGCTCTTGACTAATGATGGTCAGCTGGCCCATGCGTTGCTTTCACCCAAACGTCATGTGGATAAAACTTACTTGGCTCAAGTCAAGGGGATTATGACCCAAGAAGATGTGGAAACATTTTTCAAGGGAATTCCGCTCAAGGATTTTACTTGCCAGCCGGCCAAACTGGAGATTTTGTCAGTGGATTCAGATAAGGATGAGAGCCAGGTTCGGGTGACCATAGCAGAAGGGAAGTTTCATCAGGTTAAACGCATGGTAGCCTACTGTGGTAAGGAAGTCGTGGACTTGCAACGTTTGACGATGGGAACACTGATTTTAGATGAGAAGCTGAAACGGGGAGAATGGCGTCACCTGACCAAGGAGGAGTTAGAGAATCTCCTTGCTAGTATTGCTTAGTTTGGATTATGTTAGAAAAGGTGGGGGAGAATGTCCCTGCCTTTTTCATTTTTCAGTTGCTTCCTTTGTGAAAAGAGTTATAATAGACAGTAGAATAAAAGGAGGAATCTATGAACGCGATTCAAGAATCATTTACGGATCAATTATTTGCCAACTATGAAGCAAATGTAAAATACCAAGCTATCGAAAATGCTGCCAGCCACAATGGAATTTTTGCAGCCTTAGAACGTCGCCAGAGCCATGTAGACAATGCACCTGTTTTCTCATTGGATTTGACCAAGGACAAGGTAACCAACCAGAAAGCATCTGGTCGTTGCTGGATGTTTGCAGCCCTTAATACCTTCCGTCACAAACTCATCTCTCAATACAAGCTCGAAAACTTTGAACTGTCACAAGCCCACACCTTCTTCTGGGACAAGTATGAGAAATCAAACTGGTTCTTGGAGCAAGTCATTGCGACTGCAGACCAAGACTTGACGAGCCGCAAGGTTAGCTTCCTACTCCAAACACCCCAACAAGACGGTGGACAGTGGGATATGGTAGTGTCTCTCTTTGAGAAATACGGTGTCGTTCCCAAGTCTGTTTATCCTGAGTCTGTTTCATCTAGCAGCAGCCGTGAGCTCAATGCCATCCTTAACAAATTGCTTCGCCAAGATGCCCAAATCTTGCGTGACTTGCTCGCTTCTGGTGCAGACCAAGTGACTGTTCAAGCTAAGAAAGAAGACCTCTTGCAAGAAATCTTTAACTTCCTTGCTATGTCATTGGGGCTTCCACCACGTCAGTTTGACTTTGCTTATCGTGATAAGGATGATAACTACCAAAGCGAAAAGGCTATCACGCCACAAGAGTTTTACAAGAAATATGTCAATCTTCCTCTAGAAGATTATGTTTCTGTTATCAATGCTCCAACTGCTGACAAGCCTTACGGCAAATCTTACACAGTTGAGATGTTGGGAAATGTCGTCGGTAGCCGTGCAGTTCGCTACATCAACGTTCCAATGGAACGCTTGAAAGAATTGGCGATTGCCCAAATGCAAACAGGAGAAACTGTTTGGTTTGGTTCAGATGTCGGCCAGCTCAGCAACCGCAAAGCTGGAATCCTTGCGACAGATGTTTATGACTTTGAATCAAGCATGGATATTCAACTCACTCAAGACAAAGCTGGACGTTTGGACTACAGCGAAAGTTTGATGACCCACGCCATGGTCTTGACAGGTGTGGATTTGGATGAAAATGGCAAGTCAACCAAGTGGAAGGTTGAAAACTCATGGGGAGACAAGGTCGGTACAGATGGTTACTTCGTTGCCTCAGATGCTTGGATGGATGAATACACCTATCAAATCGTTGTCCGTAAGGAATTGCTGACAGCAGAAGAACAAGCTGCTTATGAAGCAGAACCAATCGTACTCGCACCATGGGATCCAATGGGTGCCTTGGCAGAATAAAGCATAAAGAAAAGAGGTTAGGGAAATCCTAGCCTCTTTTTAAGTTCTTCTTGAAGTGGCGATAGATGCTGCTTGCTAAGTGAGTTCTCCTTATTTTGAGTCTTTAAGTGACAGAGAAAAAGATATGTGTTACTATAGTAGTACAAAAGGATATTGGAATAGAAATGAAGTATTTAAGTAGTCAAGACATCAAGGATCGTCAACGAAATATCAGTGATATTAAACCCTATAAAACAACCAAGGAAATCGTCGTTTCAAATATCTTTACCTTCTTTAATGCCATGAACTTGGCTCTGGCAGTTCTGGTAGCCACAACCATGCGATTTGAGAATATGCTCTTTTTAGGTGTGATTGCTATCAATACCGCCATCGGTATCTTCCAAGAAGTGCGTTCAAAAAATGCCTTAGAAAAGCTAAGTTTACTTGGTAAAAGTAAGTACAAGGTCAATCGAGATGGTCAAACGATTGAGATTGATTCAGAAGACATCGTACTGGGGGAATATCTGCATCTCAATCTGGGAGATCAGGTACCTGTCGATGCAGAAGTGCTTGAAGGGAATGTTGAAGTTGATGAGTCCTTGCTGACGGGTGAAAGTGATTCGGTCTTTAAAACAGTTGGTGACAAGCTGATGAGCGGAAGCAATGTCGTCAGCGGTACTTGTCTGGTCACGGCGACAGCTGTGGGTCCCGATAGTTATATCAACAAGCTCGCAAAATCCAGCAAGGAATTTAAAAAATACCCTTCTCAACTGCGCGATTATATGGATAAGATTTTAAAAATCGTTTCTATCTTGCTGGTGCCAGTTGCCATTCTGCTCTATGTCAGAGGTTTTAGTCTAGGACGGTCTTATGTTGAAATTGTCTTGGGAAGTTCAGGTGCCTTGGTCGGCATGATTCCAGAGGGCTTGATTCTCTTGGTTAGCGTCTCCCTAGCGGTAGCAGCCATGAAGTTGGCTAAAAAGAAGGTTCTGGTACAGGAGCTATACTGTGTAGAGACCTTGGCGCGAGTAGATGTTCTTTGTTTTGATAAGACGGGAACTATCACGACGGGGAATATGAAGGTCCAAGAAATGGATGCTAATGTAGCAGAGAGACTATCTTCTTATTTGGCTTATTTCGAGGATGAAAATGCAACTTCCCGAGCTCTGAAGACTTACTTAACCTGTGAGAAAAAGTGGGAAGTTCAAGAAGTCGGTGCATTTTCAAGTAAAAACAAGTATTCCTTTGTCCAAGTAAAAGAGGGTGGGACCTATTTCTTCGGTGCCTATGAATTTCTAGGCTTTACCCAGCCGATGGATGCCTACTATGAACATCTAAAACAGCAAGGTTTTCGAATCTTATCGCTTGCTCATAGCAAGGACCAAATTACAAGCCCGTCCGAAATGGAACTATTAGGCATGTCGTTCTGTCAGATGAGATCAAGGACAATACCAAGGAAACCTTTGACTATTTCGAATCTCAAGGTGTTGAAGTTAAGATTATCAGTGGTGATAATCATGTGGCTGTATATGGGGTGGCTCGTAAGGCAGGTTTTAAGGAAGAAGCCCGTGCGATTGATATGACCAAGGTGAGCGATGATGACTTTGAAAGAGTGGTCTTGGAACACGAAATATTTGGTCGAGTGACACCTGAACAGAAAGAAAAGATGGTGACCGTTTTGCAAAAGGCTGGGAAAACAGTTGCTATGAGTGGTGATGGAGTCAATGATGTTCTAGCTCTTAAAAAAGCAGATATTAGTTTTGCTATGAATGGTGCTACCAGTGCAGCCAAAAGTGTATCCAATATTGTTTTTCTCACAGATGATTTTGCGGTATTTTATGATATCTTGATGGAAGGTCGCCGGGTCATCAATAACATCCAAAAGGTAGCCTCTCTCTTTCTAACAAAGACTTTCTTCTCCATCGTTTTTGCCATTTTGAGTGTGATCTTTGGTTTGGAATTTGCCTTTATCCCCATTCAGTTTACAATCATTTCAGCCATTACGATTGGGATTCCATCTTTCTTTCTAACTTTTGAGTCCAATAAAGAAAAGGTCAGCACACATTTTATGCGAGATATTTTGACCAATGCTGCGATTGGTGGTGGCGTTCTGGTTGCTAGTGTACTCCTGACTAACTTCTTAATCACTGTCCCAGGTCAGGTCAAATTTATTTGCTTCCTCCTTGCCCTGATCAATGGTCTGTGTCTAGTTGCCAAGGTCAGCCTGCCATTTAATCGATACAAACTAGTCTTGCTCGCATTTTTGAGCCTTGCAGCCCTTGTAGGAGTGCTTGCCAACACCTTTATCCTGCAAGGAGCGTATGTGCCTTTAGAAACCAGCCAAGTCGTCTATGTAGCTATCCTAGCAGTGTTGATTGGGGGCTTGCATTATCTTACTAGGAGAAAAAATTGATACACAAAAAGAATCAGGATTTAATCCTGATTCTTTTTTATTTATATTCTCGATGGATTGGATTACATGATGCCGAAGAAACGAGCTGCGATACCAACTGCAAAGAGAGCAAGGATGATTGCAATTGGTGATACTTTTTTCTTAAGCAACCACATGCAAAGGAAAGTAAGGAGAAGTCCCATCAATCCTGGAATCAATGAGTTCAACTGACCTTGAAGGGTTTGTGGTTGAACGCTATCCAAGCTCAATCCGCTGAGTGCTTGACCAAGGATTCCTTTCAATTCTCCACCTGTTACAGCACCTTCTGGGAAGTTGATGTAAGCACCTTCTGCCAATTGTTTACCTGGAAGGTTCACAGTAAAGTTGATAGATACCCAACGTTGTACAAGAACGGCAAGGATGAACATACCAAGGATAGATGCTCCTTTGGTGATGTCTTTCAAGATACCACCAGACATGTCTTTAGTGATTTCAGATCCAGCTTTGTAACCGAACTCTTGTGTATACCATAGGAAGGCCATACGGATAGCATTCCATCCAAAGAAGAAGAGAAGGGGACCAACAATGTTACCAGATGCAGCAAGTGATGCACCAAGGGCTCCAAGGATAGGACGAACTGTAAACCAGAATACTGGGTCACCGATACCAGCAAGAGGTCCCATCATACCGATTTTAACCCCTTGGATAGCCGCGTCATCGATTTCAACACCGTTAGCGCGCTCTTCTTCAAGTGCAAGAGTAACCCCCATGATTGGAGCAGCTACGTATGGGTGAGTGTTGAAGAACTCAAGGTGACGCTCAAGAGCAGCCGCTTGGTCTTCTTTTTTAGTGTACAATTTTTTGATAGCTGGGATCAAAGAGTAAGCCCAACCCAAGTTTTGCATACGTTCATAGTTCCAAGAACCTTGAAGGAATTGTGAACGCCACCAAACTTTTTGACGATCTGATTTTGATAATTGAATTTTTTCAGCCATGATTGTTCCCCTTTCTAGTAGTCTTCTAGGATATCACCGATTGGGTCGTTAGAAGTCGCAGCTCCGCCGCCACCGTTTCCACCTTGTTTTGTAAGGTTAAGGTAGATGAAGGCAAGGGCAACACCGATGACACCAAGGGCAATCAAAGTCAATTGAGAGATTGCTGCAAGAGCAAAACCGATAGCGAAGAATGGCCATACTTCACGAGTTGCCATCATGTTGATAACCATAGCGTAACCAACGGCAACGACCATAGCACCACCGACAGCCATACCACCGTTCAACCAGTCTGGCATCAAACCAAGAGCGTCTTGAACAGCAGAAGCAGGGATAGCGATAAGGAAGGCTGCAGGAATCGCAATACGAAGACCTTGAAGAAGTAGAGCAATAAAGTGAGCACGCTCAACAGCAGCAATGTTTCCGTCTTTAGCAGCAGCATCAGCTGAGTGAACTAAGACAACTGAGATTGTACGAACAATCATAGTCAAGAAAAGTCCAGCTACGGCAAGAGGAATAGCTGTTGCCGTAGCAACGGCGATACCTTCAGTAGTAAAGTTACCACCTTTGATCAAGATGATTGCTGCAGCAACAGATGCAAGAGCAGCGTCAGGAGCTACGGCAGCTCCGATGTTTGCCCAACCAAGGGCGATCATTTGAAGAGATCCACCAAGCATAACACCTGCTTCGAGGTTACCAGTTGCAAGTCCGATAAGGGTACATGCGACGATTGGTTGATGGAATTGGAATTGGTCGAGGATACCTTCAAGACCTGCAAGGAAGGCAACAACTACAACCAAGATAGCAGAAATGATTGAAATATCTGACATGGTTTTATTCCTTTTCTATTTAGTTTTAATAAAGTATTTAATCCTGTTTTCAAAAATGATAGAAACAGATTAAAATTATTGAACGTTTGCTTTTTTAATCAAGTCAAACAAATCTTTTTTCGTGTCGTTTGGTACTTTACGTACGTCAAATTCAACACCGAGGTCACGCATTTTTTCAAAGGTTGCAACGTCTTCTTTGTCCATAGACAAAACGTTGTTAATCATTGTTTTACCTGTTGAGTGAGCCATAGAACCAACGTTAAGGGTCTTGATTGGCACGCCACCTTCGATAGCACGAAGTGCATCTTGTGGAGTTTCAAACAAGATAAGGGCATGAGTTTCGCCGAAACGTGGGTCTTTTGCAACGTCGATCAATTTTTGAATTGGGACAACGTTGGCTTTTACTCCATTTGGAGCTGCTTGTTTGATCAATTCTTTACGCAAATCGTCGTTTGCAACATTGTCTGAAGCAACAATGATACGATCTGCTTTTGAATCTGGAGTCCAAGCAGTGGCAACCTGACCGTGAAGGAGACGAGTGTCTAGACGAGCAAGGTTGATTTTCAGTTTACCGTCACCGATAACTGTTCCTTCTGGAATAGCAGCTTGTGCAACTGGAGCAGCTGCAGCACTTGCAACTTCCTCAACTGGGTTAAGCTCTTCTGGAAGAGCCTTGATGCCATCTTTGGCTTCTTTAATGATATTCGCAGCGACTTTATCCACACCTGCATTCGCGTCCATAAGGCGCTCTGTGTAGGCTTGGATCAACATCGGCAAGTTCAGTCCTGTGATGATGGCAAATTTACGTTCTGGATTTTCTCCCATCACGCGGCTAGCTTGGTTGAATGGAGATCCACTCCAAAGGTCAGCCAATACTAGAACCTCATCTTCTGCGTCAAATGCAGCCACAGCGTTATTGAATTTAGCGTAAAGGTCATCTGGACCTTCATTTGGCATAAAGGTCACAACTTGAACCTTTTCTTGTTCACCAAAGATCATAGATCCTGACTGATGAATACCCGCAGCAAATTCGCCGTGGCTCGCAATAATGATTCCGATACTCATTATTGTCATTCCTCCTTATAAAATGTTTGACTGTGTGTTTAAGAAAACTTTAAGCCTAACTTTAAGTATAAACCGTTTTCATATAAAAATCAACTACTTTTTCTAAAAAGATGTAAAAGTTTTCATAGAATGACTTTTTAAAAATATTAATATATCAATAATTTTGAGAGGTAAATGAAAATGGTAATAGAAAATTTAATATAAAAATACAGAAAATAAATTGCCTTTATGAAAAAAGAATGAAAACAAAAGGACAGATTGCCCTATGCAATCTGTCCTTTTATAGTAATAAATTTTGTAAAGCGTGGGCAACTCCGTCTTCTTCGTTGGTCAGAGGAAGTTGTTCGTCTGCATATGGAAGAAGAGCAGGATTGGCATTTTTCATGGCATATCCCTTGCCTGCGAAAGCCAGCATTTCCCTATCGTTTTGCTCATCACCGAAGGCAATTAAGTCTTTTTTGTCACGATTCATCACATTGAGCAAATATTCGAGGGCAAAAGCCTTGTTTACCCCTTTGGGAGTACACTCGAGGATGTTGAGGGGGCCTCCCCAAGTATTGATGGATAGTTGGTGTTGATAAAAACGATTCATCTCGTCTGCTAGAGCGTATTTGTCCTCGGCTCTCGTTTGCAAGAGGATGCAGTTGGGGTCCTTGGTCACCAGTTCAGGCTTGAATTGATTTTCGGGTTGGAAATTTTCCACACCAAATAATTTTGGATCTGCGATTTCTTCATTAGGAGCTGTAATATAGAATTTCTTACGGTATTCTCCAGCAATAAAGTCAGCTTGGATATCCTCTTTGCGTTGGACCATGTCCAAGAGGTATTTTTTGTCCAAGGTCAAGCACTTTTCATGCGCCCAAGTCTGTCCGGGTAGATGAGTGAGGGAACCATTAAAGTTAATCATGGGAGTATGCAACTCTAGTTCACGGTAGAAGTTCTTCGCCATGCGGTAAGGACGGCCTGTCGTGATAACAACATGGTGCCCCTTTTCAGTAATTTTTTTGATTGTCTTTTTGGTAAAATCGGAGAGCTTGCTTTCACCATTGAGCAAGGTTCCGTCCAAATCGACTGCAATAATTTTTTTAGTCATATAAACCTTCCTAGTAGATTCCAGATAAGATGTCTACTATTATATCAAAAAGAAAGAAGAAAAACAGACTCAAAACAAAAAATGAAAATTCCATTTTGTTAAATAATTCAAACAAACATATTGAAAAGGTGAATGATAAATGATATAATACTCATATTGTTCGTAAAAAAAACAAAAGGAGATTAAAGATGGACAAACTATTTAAACTAAAAGAGCACGGGACAGATGTCCGTACAGAGGTGCTTGCTGGTTTAACAACATTCTTTGCAATGAGTTATATTCTCTTTGTAAACCCTCAAATGCTTTCCCAAACGGGTATGCCTGTTCAAGGTGTGTTCTTGGCAACGATTATCGGTTCTGTAGTCGGTACTTTGATGATGGCTTTCTATGCTAATTTGCCGTACGCACAAGCACCAGGTATGGGACTAAATGCCTTCTTCACATTTACAGTTGTATTTGGAATGGGCTATACTTGGAAAGAAGCTCTTGGTATGGTCTTCATCTGTGGAATTATTTCACTGATTATTACCTTGACAAATGTTCGTAAAATGATTATCGAATCTATTCCTACAACACTTCGTTCAGCTATTTCGGCTGGTATTGGTGTTTTCCTTGCCTATGTTGGGATTAAGAATGCCGGTCTCTTGAAATTCTCAATCGATCCAGGTACTTATACGGTAGCAGGCGAAGGAGCAGACAAGGCTCAAGCTGCACTTACAGCAAATTCAGCAGCCGTTCCAGGCTTGGTAGACTTCAATACTCCAGCAGTATTGGTGGCTCTTGCAGGTCTGGCTATTACCATCTTCTTTGTTGTTAAAGGCATCAAAGGTGGAATCATTCTTTCTATTTTAACAACGACTGTCCTTGCTATTGCTGTGGGTGTTGTGAATTTGTCAGGGATTGACTTTGCTAGCAACAATCTTTCATCAGCGATTAATGATCTAGGAACTTTGTTTGGTGCTGCTCTTGGTTCAGAAGGTTTAGGATCTTTGATTTCAAACACTTCGCGTTTACCAGAAACCTTGATGGCTATTCTTGCTTCTCACTAACGGATATTTTTGACACAATTGGTACTCTTATCGGTACTGGTGAAAAAGTTGGTATCGTTGCGACAAGTGGAGAAAACCATGAGTCCGCTAAATTGGACAAGGCTCTATACTCTGATTTGGTAGCAACTTCGGTAGGTGCCATTGCAGGTACTTCAAACGTAACAACTTATATTGAGTCAGCAGCAGGTATTGGTGCTGGTGGACGTACAGGTTTGACAGCTCTAGTAGTTGCTATCTGTTTCGCCCTATCTAGCTTCTTTAGCCCACTTCTTGCTATTGTTCCTTCAGCAGCAACAGCACCAATTTTGATCATCGTCGGAATCATGATGCTTTCTAACTTGAAAAATATCCCTTGGGATGATATGGCTGAAGCTGTTCCTGCCTTCTTTACATCTATCTTCATGGGATTCAGCTACTCAATCACTCAAGGGATTGCAGTTGGTTTCTTGACATACACATTGACAAAACTTGTCAAAGGTCAAGCCAAGGATGTGCACGTGATGATTTGGATTTTGGATGCTTTGTTTATCCTTAACTATATCAGTATGGCACTATAAATGGTATAATAGAAAAAGGGGAATCTCCCCTTTTTATTATAAGGAGGTACAAGATGAAAGAAAAGACAATCTGGCAAGAGGTTTTGAATAGAGGGAAATGGGTGCTCATCCTTTTGGTAGCTTTTGTTCTATCTCAAGTTCCTATAGGACTTGCTTTGTTTTTAGCAAACAAACAGTTTCCGATTTTACAGTCAGGGCTCTTAGTAGGTGCCCTATCCATAGTCGTTTTGATTGTATTCATTATTGGTGCACGAAAAACACAACTTGCTACTTTTAATCTGTCCTTTTTTAAGGCCAAAGACTTGGCTCGCTTGGTGTTGAGTTACCTAGTGATTTTTGCTAACAATTTGTTTGGTGCAGCTTTGCTTCGCATGACGAATGAGACGACAACGAGCAATCAATCAACTATTAACAGTCTGGTTGAAAATAGTTCCTTGATTGCCACTTTTTTCATGCTAGTCTTGATTGCGCCGATTTGTGAGGAAATTTTGTGTCGTGGGATTATTCCTAAAAAAATCTTCCGAGGTAAGGAAAAACTTGGCTTTGTTGTTGGGGCAATTGTCTTTGCCTTACTCCATACTCCAACCAATCTGCCTTCTGTGATTATTTATGGAGGGATGTCAACAGTTCTAACTTGGACAGCCTATAAGACAGAACGTTTAGAGATGTCCATCCTGCTTCATATGATTCTCAATGGTGTAGCCTTTTGTTTGATAGCTATATTGGTGTTGATTAGTAGAAATCTGGCCTATAATTCTAGACCATTGGCCTACTTGGAAAAGATGAATGCTTGCGTATCCATCTTTTTCTTTTTATGGTAAAATAGAGAAATAATGTGGTGAAAAACCTTGAGGAGTGACCCTATGTCCAATAAAGCTAGTCAGGCAAAAACAGTCATTTGCGGAATTATCAATGTAACCCCAGATTCCTTTTCGGATGGTGGTCAGTTTTTTGCTGTTGACCAGGCGCTTCAGCAAGCCCGTAAATTGATAGCTGAAGGAGCGAGCATGCTAGATATCGGAGGAGAATCGACTCGTCCAGGAAGTAGCTATGTTGAGATAGAAGAGGAAATCCAGCGTGTTGTTCCAGTTATCAAAGCTATTCGCAAGGAAAGTGATGTCCTCATTTCTATCGATACATGGAAAAGTCAGGTAGCAGAGGCTGCTTTGGAAGCTGGTGCCAATTTGGTCAATGATATCACTGGCTCATGGGTGACGAAAAAATGGCTCAGGTGGTTGCTAAAGCGGGAGCTCAAGTGGTCATCATGTTTAATCCAGTTATGGCTCGACCTCAACACCCTAGTTCGCTCATATTTCCTCGTTTTGGTTTTGGGGAACCTTTTACAAATGAAGACTTAGCAGACTTTGAAGAACTACCAGTAGAAGATTTGATGACAGCTTTCTTTGAACGAGCTTTGGCGAGAGCGGATCAAGCTGGGATTGCAAAAGATAAGATCATGTTGGATCCGGGGATTGGTTTTGGTCTCACCAAGAAGGAAAATCTACTTCTTCTACGGGACCTTGATAAATTGCATCAGCAGGGCTATCCAATCTTTCTTGGTGTTTCGCGCAAGCGGTTTGTTATCAATATCCTTGAGGAGAATGGCTTCGAAGTCAATCCTGAGACGGAAGTCGGTTTCCGAAATCGGGACACCGCTTCGGCTCATGTAACGACTATCGCTGCGAGACAGGATGTAGAAGTGGTGCGCGTGCATGATGTAGCCAGTCACAGGATGGCAGTTGAAATTGCGACAGCTATTCGTTTGGCAGATGATGCGGAAAATTTAGATTTAAAACAATATAAGTAAGATGAACGAAATTGAAAACAATCAGTGGATTGCCCACTATCGAACAGACCAACCAAATTTTGGTTTGGAGAGAATGGTGGAACTCTTGGCACTTAGAGGCAATCCCCATCTCAAACTCAAGGTCATCCATATTGGAGGGACCAATGGCAAGGGCTCGACCATTGCTTTTTTGAAAAACATGCTCGTAAAGCTAGGTCTGAGAGTAGGCGTGTTCAGTTCGCCCTATCTCATTCATTACACAGACCAGATTAGCATCAACGGGGAATCCATCCCCGAAGCGAGACTAGAAGCCTGATGGCAGACTATCAGTCTTTGCTTGAGGGGGAGAAGAGCGCTGTTTTACAAGGAACGACAGAGTTTGAGATTATCACTGCCCTAGCCTATGATTATTTTGCCACTGAAAAAGTTGATGTGGCTATCATGGAAGTCGGCATGGGTGGCCTTCTGGATAGTACCAATGTTTGCCAGCCAATTTTAACAGGAATTACGACCATTGGACTGGATCATGTGGCCCTACTTGGTGACACCTTGGAAGCAATAGCAGAGCAGAAGGCTGGTATTATCAAGCAAGGCATTCCCTTGGTGACAGGTCATATTGTTCCAGAAGCCTTGACTGTTATTGACCCTATTGCAGAAGGGAAAGATGCACCGAGAATAAGATATGAGAGAGATTATCAAATCAGTCATCAAGAAAGCGTAGTAGCGGGTGAAATCTTTGATTATACCAGTTCTGTCAGACAAGGTCGCTTTCAAACAGGTCTGCTTGGTTTGCACCAGATAGAAAATGCGGGGATGGCGCTTGCTCTCTTAGACACTTATTGTCAGGAGACTGGGCGAGAATTAGCAAGTAATGACTTGGTTGCTCAAGCTTTGAAAGAAACCAGATGGCCAGGGCGTTTGGAGGTCGTGTCTAGCGACCCCTTGATGATTTTGGATGGGGCCCACAATCCCCATGCTGTCAAGGCTTTACTAGCAACCTTGCAAGAACGCTTTGCGGATTATCATAAGGAAATCCTCTTTACCTGCATCAAAACCAAGGCCTTGGATGATATGCTGGACTTGCTAGGGGAAATGCCAGATACCGAGCTTACCCTGACACATTTTGACGATAGTCGAGCGACGGATGAAAGCGTGCTGAAAGAGACAGTCAAGTCTAGAAATCTCAATTACCAAGGTTGGCAGGATTTTCTAGAGCAGAAATTGACAGATAAAAATGAAGAGAAACAAACAGTTAGGATTATCACAGGTTCCTTGTATTTCTTGAGCCAAGTGAGAGCCTATCTGATGGAGAGGAAGAACGAGAATGGATACACAAAAGATTGAAGCAGCTGTAAAAATGATTATTGAGGCTGTTGGTGAGGACGCTAACCGCGAGGGCTTGCAGGAAACACCTGCTCGTGTAGCCCGTATGTACCAAGAGATTTTTTCAGGTCTTGGCCAAACTGCTGAGGAACACCTGTCAAAATCCTTTGAGATTATTGATGACAATATGGTAGTGGAAAAGGATATTTTTTTCCATACTATGTGTGAGCACCACTTCTTGCCATTTTATGGGAGAGCGCACATTGCCTACATTCCAGATGGACGTGTAGCAGGCTTGTCCAAGCTAGCTCGTACGGTTGAAGTTTATTCTAAAAAACCACAGATTCAAGAACGGTTGAATATTGAAGTGGCCGATGCTTGATGGACTATCTGGGGGCCAAGGGAGCCTTTGTTGTCATTGAGGCGGAACATATGTGTATGAGCATGCGTGGTGTCAGAAAGCCAGGAACGGCAACCTTGACGACAGTAGCTCGTGGTCTATTTGAAACAGATAAGGACCTAAGAGATCAGGCTTATCGTTTAATGGGACTATAAAAAGAATCCGCTTTGGGCGGATTTTTCTAGAAAGGACAAGTTATGGATCAACTGCAGATTAAAGATTTGGAAATTTTTGCCTATCATGGTCTTTTCCCTAGTGAGAAGGAATTGGGGCAGAAGTTTGTTATTTCCGCAAGCTTATCTTATGATATGACCCAGGCGGCAACAGAATTGGATTTGACAGCTTCTGTCCATTACGGAGAATTGTGTCAGCAGTGGACGACTTGGTTTCAGGAAAGCACTGAGGATTTGATTGAAACGGTAGCCTACAAACTAGTTGAACGTACCTTTGAGACTTATCCTCTTGTCCAAGAGATTGAGTTGAAACTAAAAAAACCATGGGCTCCAGTGCATTTACCATTGGATACCTGCTCGGTGACCATTCGCCGTCGCAAACAACGGGCCTTTATCGCTCTGGGAAGCAATATGGGGGATAAGCAAGCAAACTTGGAACAAGCTATTGACAAACTGCGAGCTCGAGGTATCCATATTCTCAAAGAGTCCAGTGTCTTGGCGACAGAGCTTGGGGTGGTGTGGAACAAGATAGCTTTGCCAATCAGGTGATTGAAGTAGAAACCTGGCTACCAGCACCAGTCTTGTTAGAAACATTGTTAGCCATTGAGTCAGAAATGGGACGAGTGAGAGAAGTGCATTGGGGGCCACGTTTGATTGATTTGGACCTGCTCTTTGTGGAGGATCAGATCATCTACACAGACGACCTCATATTGCCTCATCCTTATATAGCAGAACGTCTCTTTGTCCTTGAACCGTTAGTGGAAATAGCTCCCCATTTTATCCATCCAATCTTAAAACAACCAATTCGTTACTTGGTTGACCAGTTGGAGCAAGGAAATGCCTAAGCTTTCCGAGACCTATAGCAAGTGGAAGAGTATCGGGGAGGGACTATTTGCTATTGTTTTAGGGCTTCTCTTGATTCGTTTTGGACAAGTTATTCCGCGAATGGGGTACCAGTTGCTGATGGGCTACTTTTCCTTGTCAGCAGTTTGGCACTTGTTGACTCGCTGGTTTCAGGATAAAAAACGTCGGGAAAATATCTTTGTAACCTTGGCCAAGCTGGTGGTTGCGGCTCTCGTGTTTGACTCTATCATCTTGCAAGACCTTGCCCTCTATCTCCTGGTTTTTATCATTGCGAGCTACCAGCTGTTTACGGGCATCATTAGTCTTGTGACCTGGTCTCTCTATCGAAAAAATGCCACTCATCCTCGGATTCATCATCTCTTCGATGCTGTATGGATGATAGGATTCGGGCTTTATAGCATCTCTCCTTTTCACGATGCAGCGAATTTTGAATTGCTCTTGCTTGGGTTTTACTTGCTCATGCTAGGAGCCAGTAGCCTCCGGGACGGTTTCTTTTTTGAAAGGATAGAAAACAATCCCAAGCTAAAACGACGAATGCGAATGACTTTGCCGATCTTTGTGACGGCTTTGATCCCTATCAGCACCTTGCGCAAATTGAATGAGTGGCTGTCAAATCATGAAAGTCAAGAAGGGGAAGTTCATTCAGAAAGAAAAAACGATCAGGTAGTTGATCTAGAAATTTTTATTCATACCTCAGAAACCTCTTTCTTCCTCGCTATGGGACATGTGGATATTTGTTATCAAGGGAAGGTTATTTCCTATGGCTCGTATGATCCTCACTCGGAGCGTTTATTCGGCATGGTTGGAGACGGTGTTTTGTTTAAAGCCAATCGGGAAAAATACATCGAGCTCTGTAAGAGGGAAAGTCAGAAGACCTTGTTTGCTTATGGCCTGAGTTTGACAGACCAACAGAAAGCTGCTATCCAAGCTCGTTTAGCAGAAATAGAAGACTTGTTAATTCCTTGGGAGCCAAGCTCTCAGTTGATGAAAAGAAGAGAGGGTGAAATCAAGCATACCTACTCCTACCAACTGAAAGAGGAAGCGGATGCGACCCTCTATAAATTCAGCTCATCCGAGTTTAAGACCTACTTTGTTCTCAGTACCAATTGTGTTCTGCTAGCAGACTCTATCGTGGGGAAAGCTGGGACTGATATATTGAGTCCCCAAGGTTTCATTGTACCGGGGACTTACCAGGATTACCTTGACTTAGAGTACACCAAACCCAATGGTCTGGTTGTTAGTCGCTCTATTTATTAGAAAAAGAAAACTCTAGTTCCTCAGCAGTTTGCGCCGAGAAGCTAGAGTTTTTAAAATAGGTCATTTTCTTCTGGAAGGAGGATGGTTTCTCTGCCGTCCAAGTCTAAAATAAGGACCCTAGGAGGGTAAAGCGGATCGAAAGGATGATTGAAATCAAAATCGATGCTAGTCGGAAGGTGCTGGCTAGAAAAGTGGAAGGTGATGGTCCCCTTATTGTTGAGCAGTTGAAACTCAAGTTCTTCTTCTAATTCAAAGACATTTTTCAGGAAATGATCAATAATATACCATAAAGAGTCAATGACATCGTCAGGCAGGCTGGTCACGACACCAAAACTAGCGGAACGTCTCTGTGTATTTGTAAAAGCCATGTTTTCATCCCCCTTTTATTTTCCTTATCATACAGCAAAATGTCTTAAAAATCAAGAAATCGTAATTGCTTTTTCAAAATGGGAATAAACTGTGAAATTTTTCAAAGTTTCTCTAAAAAATACTTGAAAGTGTTTACAATAAGTGATAAAATGGAGTAAGTAGATGCGTGAAAGCGAAATTTTCATTATAGAAAGGAAACGGAATGAACACAGATGATACAGTAACGATTTATGACGTCGCCCGTGAAGCAGGAGTTTCAATGGCAACAGTTAGCCGTGTCGTTAATGGCAACAAGAATGTTAAAGAGAACACTCGAAAAAAAGTCCTAGAAGTGATTGATCGCTTGGACTATCGTCCAAATGCGGTAGCGCGTGGTTTGGCTAGCAAGAAAACAACGACAGTCGGAGTTGTGATTCCGAACATTACCAATGGTTATTTCTCAACGCTTGCTAAGGGGATTGACGATATTGCTGAAATGTACAAGTATAACATTGTCCTAGCAAATAGTGATGAGGATGATGAAAAGGAAGTTTCAGTAGTCAATACTCTCTTTTCAAAACAAGTCGATGGGATTATCTTTATGGGCTATCACTTGACTGAAAAGATTCGTTCAGAATTCTCTCGTTCACGGACACCGGTTGTTCTTGCTGGTACTGTGGATGTAGAACACCAACTTCCAAGTGTAAATATCGACTACAAACAAGCAACGATTGATGCTGTGAGCTACCTTCTCAAAGAAAATGAGAAAATTGCTTTTGTGAGTGGACCACTCGTCGATGATATCAATGGCAAGGTTCGTTTGATTGGTTATAAGGAAGCCTTGAAAAAAGCTGGGCATTCTTATAGCGAGGGATTGGTCTTTGAATCAAAATACAGCTATGACGATGGTTATGCCTTGGCAGAACGCCTGATTTCATCGCAAGCTACAGCCGCAGTTGTAACAGGTGATGAATTGGCAGCAGGTGTTCTAAATGGTTTGGCTGACCACGGTGTGTCTGTGCCAGAAGAGTTTGAAATCATCACGACAGATGACTCTCAGATTGCACGATTCACTCGTCCAAATTTGACGACTATTGCCCAGCCTCTTTATGACTTAGGTGCTATCAGCATGCGTATGTTGACTAAGATTATGCATAAGGAAGAATTGGAAGAACGTGAAGTTCTCTTACCTCATGGTTTGACAGAACGCCGCTCTACACGAAAACGTAAATAGAAAAAATCAGGAAATCGTGAGATTTCCTGATTTTGCGTTCTAGAGAAGAGGATTAACCTTCCATATAGTCTTTTAAGGCTTGTCCTTTTAATCCAGCATTAAGGGCAATTAATAATTTGAGGCGAGCTTTTTGAGCGTTGAGTTCTTTGACAAAGAGAACGCCAGACTCTTGCAACTGAACCCCCCCACCTTGGTAGGCATAAACAGGTTCAGCAATACCATTAAAACATCGTGAGACCAAGGCGACTGGAATCCCTTTTTGGAGGAGATTTTCCAACTTTTGAGCTGTTTCTTTGGGGATATTACCTGCTCCGAAGGCCTGAATGACTAGGCCATCCAGCTGTTCCAAGTCTAACATATCGATCAGCTCGTCTGTCATACCGGCATAGGCTGAGATGATGGGAACCAGACCCTGAATTTGTTCGAGATTAAAACGGACACGAGGTTCAGCCGTTTTGAAGTAGAGGATTTCTTGCTTCATAATGAGGCCAAGTGGTCCATGTGTTGGGGTTTGAAAGGTCCCGACGTTGGTGGTATGGGTTTTTGTGACGTACTTGGCCGCGTGGATTTCATCGTTCATGACGACCAGAACCCCCTTATCAGCTGACTTGTCATCGCTGGCGACTCGTAAAGCGCTCAGATAGTTGTAAACACCGTCGCTACCAAGTTCGTTTGAACTACGCATAGCTCCTGTTAGAACGATGGGGATGGGTGGGATTTTCATGGTATCAAGGAAGTAAGCTGTTTCTTCTAAGGTATCCGTACCGTGTGTGATGACAACTCCATCGTAGTTATTAGCTTCCTCTTTAATCTTATGATAGAGTGCAAGCATATGCTTGGGTTTGATATGGGGACTTGGCAGATTAAAAAAGTCTAGGGCATGAACCTCAATCCCTTCAAGTGGATTGGAAACATGGTTCATGGGATTGTCCTGACTAGTTACAACTGCTCCAGTGGCGTCAGCTTGCATGGAAATAGTCCCACCTGTATGTAAAACAAGGATTTTCTTAGGCATGATTTAGTCACTCTTTCTGAAATGTGGTATAATCATTGTAACACAAAAGGGGAGAATGGGATAGGATGGAAGTCAAGGCTGTTTTTTTTGATATCGATGGAACGCTAGTCAACGATCGCAAGAGTGTTTTGAAATCCACTAAGGACGCGATTAAAATTGTCAAAGAGCAAGGAGTGCTTGTTGGAGTAGCGACAGGGCGAGGGCCGTTTTTTGTCAAGGAATTGATGGAAGACTTGGACCTAGACTTTGCGGTGACCTACAATGGCCAATACATTTTTAATAAAGAAAAGGTACTCTTTGCAAGCCCAATCGCTAAGTCAAGCCTGCGTCAACTGATTGCTTATGCTAAAAAGGAGCGTAAAGAAATCGCTCTTGGAACTGAGTATGCCGTTGTTGGTTCAAAAATTATGTCATTTGGTCTCGGATCCTTTTCTCAACTGGTTAGTCGTTTTATTCCGACTGTGCTGACAAGAACTGTTAGTCGTTCCTTTAATCGAATGGTTAGCAAGGCAGTCCCTCAAAAGGAAGACGACTTGCTTAACTTGATTAATCAACCCATTTATCAAGTTTTGATGCTGATGACGCCAGAAGAATCTGAGAAAGCTGCAAGTGATTTTGACGACTTGAAATTAACTCGAAGCAATCCTTTTGCAGCAGATATCATTAACCAAGGAAATTCCAAACTAGAAGCATTCGCCGAGTCGGGAAAGAATATGGTTTTGATCTCAATCAAGTCATGGCCTTTGGTGATTCCGACAACGATCTGGAAATGTTGGCGGGTGTTGGTATGTCGGTCGCTATGGGAAATGGCAGTAGCAGTGTCAAAGAAGTTGCCAAGCATATTACGGCAAGTAATCAACAAGATGGTATCCACAAGGCGCTCGAGCACTTTGGTGTTTTGGCTTCAGAAAAAGTGTTTGTCAGTCGAGACTACCACTTTAATAAGGTTAAAACCTTCCACCACATGATGGATGAACGAACTCAAGAAGAGCCACAGGCATGGGATGCTGAGGGTGCAACCCACCGCGCAGATTTTAAAATTGAAGAATTAGTAGAGTTTGTTCGTGCGGCAAGTTCTTCGGAGGAAGAATTTCAAAACTCCCTTGCAAGCATGCATGAGGCACTTGATAAGGCAGCAGAGAAAGTGACGAAAAAGACACCTGCTAAGCAAAATCTGGTCGGTCAAGTGGATGCTTTGATCGACACACTGTATTTCACATACGGTAGTTTTGTTTTGATGGGAGTAGATCCAGAACGTATTTTTGATATTGTCCATGAAGCAAATATGGGAAAGGTTTTCCCTGATGGAAAAGCTCATTTTGACCCAGTTACACACAAGATTTTAAAACCAGATGACTGGGAAGAAAAATATGCTCCGGAACCTGCCATCCGACAGGAACTACAACGTCAGTTTAAAGCTTATGAGCGACATAAAGAAAGAAAAAAATAGAAACAAAAAGGAGCCCAAGGCTCCCTTTTTTATGATTACAATGTTTTTTCACTTTCTCTCACGACCAGTAAATCGACTTTTGCATGGCGGAGAATGTACTCAGATGAAGAACCAACCAAGAGGCGTTCAAAGGCATTGAGCCTGTTGCACCAACGAGAATCAGATCAACATTTTCTGCGTCTGGAATAGTACGGGCAAGGAGGGTTTTTGGATTTCCCATTTCGATGACGATGTGAATATCGGTCACACCAGCATCTCTTGCGCGCTTTTCGTACTCCTTCATCAGACTTTCAGCATCGACTTGGAGTTCTTCGTAAACTTCAGCATCAAAGGTAGATACGCTTTGAAGAGCGCGTGTGTCAATAACATGGGCAATGGTGAGCTTGGATTCGTTGCGTAGAGCAGTGTAAACACCTTTGACGAAAGCCAAGTCCGCTTCTTTAGAACCATCAATTGCGACCATAACATTTTGGTAACGTTGTGCCATAATGAAACCTCCTGAAATTTTCTTACTGTTATTGTAACCCTTTTCACTAAAGAAGTAAAGTAAAAATCATTTTTAAATAAATATTATCGGAGATTTGATTTGGTAGAGATATGTTAAAATAAAAGAAAACAAGATAGTAGGAAACACAGTGGGGGAGAGAAAGTATGAAAGATTCTGTTCAAGCTTCTAAAAAAACAAGTTTTCTTTATCATGGAATTATCCTTGCGTCACTTGTAGTGGAAGTAGTGATGCTTTGGCAGCTGGAAAGAGTCGTACCCGTTCTCTATCCAGGTTTTGTTGCTTTTCTTCTCTTTCACTTAGTCTACCACATCATTTTATTTGTGATTGCAAAGAGAAGTGGTCGCTTGGACTATTTGGTCACGTGGGGGCTCTTTCTCATGTTTAATCTTTTGTATGATTCCTTTTTAGCGCTGATCTTTCTAGGTCTGTCTTTTGGTATGTGAGAAAATACTTCTGCATTCTAGTTGTTTAGACAGTGAGAACCCAGTCGTTATGAGTTTTTTCTTTGCTTGCTCATTTCAGGAAACTTGTCGCAATCCCTTTCTAGTGGTATAATGTTACTATCTCTATGAATTGAGGAAACAAGATGAAAGAATATAACAAGTCTAGTAAGTTAGAGCATGTTGCCTATGATATCCGTGGTCCTGTTTTGGAAGAAGCCATGCGGATGCGAGCAAACGGAGAAAAGATTTTACGTCTGAATACAGGGAATCCAGCAGAATTTGGCTTTACAGCGCCAGATGAGGTCATTCATGACTTGATTATGAATGCGCGTGATAGTGAGGGATATTCTGACTCCAAAGGGATTTTCTCAGCCCGCAAGGCCATCATGCAGTATTGCCAACTGAAGAAATTTCCTAATGTGGACATTGATGATATCTACCTTGGAAATGGTGTCAGTGAGCTGATTGTTATGTCCATGCAAGGGCTTTTGGATAATGGCGATGAGGTCTTGGTGCCTATGCCAGACTATCCTCTCTGGACAGCCGCGGTCAGCCTAGCTGGGGGAAATGCCGTTCACTATATCTGTGATGAAGCTGCAGAATGGTACCCAGATATTGACGATATTAAGTCAAAAATCACTTCCAATACCAAGGCAATCGTCCTTATCAATCCAAATAACCCAACTGGAGCCCTTTATCCTAAGGAACTCTTGTTGGAGATTATTGAGATTGCTCGTCAAAACGATTTGATCATCTTTGCGGATGAGATTTATGATCGCATGGTGATGGATGGGCATGTGCATACGCCTGTGGCGAGCTTGGCACCTGATGTTTTCTGTGTCAGCATGAATGGTCTGTCAAAATCGCATCGTATCGCTGGTTTTCGTGTAGGATGGATGGTCTTGTCTGGTCCTAAGCACCATGTCAAGGGCTATATCGAAGGTCTCAATATGCTATCCAATATGCGTCTTTGCTCTAACGTTTTGGCCCAGCAAGTCGTACAAACATCACTAGGTGGGCACCAGTCAGTGGATGAATTGCTCCTTCCTGGTGGACGGATTTACGAGCAAAGAAACTTCATTTACAATGCTATCCAAGATATCCCAGGTTTGTCTGCGGTCAAGCCGAAGGCGGGTCTTTATATCTTCCCTAAAATTGACCGCAATATGTACCGTATCGATGATGATGAACAGTTCGTTCTTGATTTCTTGAAGCAGGAAAAGGTTCTCTTGGTTCATGGTCGTGGTTTTAACTGGAAGGAACCAGACCATTTCCGTATCGTTTACCTTCCTCGTGTGGACGAATTAGGACAAATCCAAGAAAAGATGACTCGTTTCTTGAAACAGTATCGTAGATAAGGCTTTCATAGGGAAAAGCAGGAAACATTTACTTAGAGCTATTGACAAATAAGTAAGAATCAGATAGAATAGTAAAGTATGTTTAGTAACTGATCACTTTATAGCCGGCTAAACGAATACAAAATCTATGAGGAGGTATTCATCGTGAAACGTACTTATCAACCAAGTAAACTTCGTCGTGCGCGTAAACACGGATTCCGTAACCGTATGTCAACTAAAAACGGTCGTCGCGTATTGGCAGCTCGTCGTCGTAAAGGACGCAAAGTTTTGGCTGCATAATCCAAACGAATTCAACAAAGAAGTCAGTAGGAACTCGAGTCTACTGGCTTTTCTTTTGATTTTAAAGAGCGCATTGCCCACGAAATCACCGATTTCAAATGGAACTCACGGAGGCTCATCTAAAAGGTCACATACAAAAAACTCAAAACCAGATATAAGTTACTGATTTTGAGTTTTTATTTATTCTTTTAAGTGATAAGAGTAACTAGCGACAACGACGTCTTCATGCCATCTGAGAGCGTATTTTAGTTTGAGGCTCATTTGATTGTGCAGGATATTTTGCCAAGGCTTGTTAGGGATAAACTGTGGGACAAGGACTGTAACGGTGTAGTTTTTTTGCTTAGCTTCTTGGGCGATTCGTTTGACATACTTAACGCTAGGGGTGATGATGTCGCGGTAGCTGGTATTGATATTCTTCAGAGTGATATTTGGGAAGTAATCGGCAAATTCCTGAAGGATTTCTTGGTCTTTTTCAGCCGTTTCTTTAGTAGAAATGTGCATGGCTAACACTTCGTCACCGATACTTTGAGCGTAGTTAATGGCTCCGACACTTACTCGAGTGACATTTCCTACTAGGACAAGGACAAGGTTGCCGTCATAAGTGCGCTTTTCGATTCCTTCGTAGAGTCGCAGCTGTTTTGCCACTTTTTGGTAATGGCTGTGAATGGACAAAAAGAGGAAAGTCAAGACTAGGATAATTGGGAAGAATGGCCAGATATCACCCAGTCTGAAGAAGAGTAAAATGAGGACAATAGCATAACAAATGATGGCCCCAAGGATATTAGCAAAGGCAGGTTTTAAGAAGTTTGCTCCTTTTCCCTTTTTCCAATGACGAATCATCAGTCTGAGAAAGGGCAAAGGGAACGAAGACCCCGATAGTATAAAGAGGAATCAAGCGTTCAGTATTCCCGTTAAAAATGAGAAGAAGGATCATAGCTCCAAAAGCCAGAGTTAAGATACCGTTGGAGTAGCCAAGACGATCCCCTTTTTCCATAAAGAGATGGGGCATGTACTTGTTTTTAGCCATATTGTAGGACAGCATAGGGAAGGCTGAAAAGCCAGTATTTGCAGCTACAGCTAGAATCAAGGCTGTTGAGAACTGGAAGAGATAGTAGCTAGCATGACCAAAGAATGAATCACCAAGAATGCCCTTGGCCATTTGCGAGAGGATGGTTTCTCCATTTTGAGGAGTGATGCCCATCCAGTAGTTTAGGAAGGTAATGCCTGCAAAAAGAAAACCTAAAATCAAGGACATGATGGTCAAGGTCTGAGCAGCATTCTTTTCTTTCGGAGTTTTGAAAAATGGTACCGCATTTGAAATAGCCTCAACCCCTGTCAGAGAGGCAGAGCCACTGGTAAAGGCTCTCAATAGGAGAACGATGGAAAGGCTCGGAACAGTTTGTCCAATGGTTGAAGTCGCCTGATAGTTTAGGGAACCTGTAAATAGTTGAAAGAACCCATAAAGCAAGAGAAAGACGGTACTGAAGATAAAGAGGTAGACGGGAATCATCAGAGAGCTGGCAGATTCTTTCAATCCTCTTAAATTCAAGAGCATGAGCAGACAGACTAGGAAAATAGAGATATGAAGATTATAGGGATGGAGGGCAGGGATGGCTGCAGTAATAGCATCAGCTCCAGACGCAACGGATACGGCTACTGTCAGCATATAGTCAACAAGGAGGCTGCCCCCTGCAATCAAGCCCAGTTCAGGGGAGAGATTTTCCCGAGTGACCATATAAGCTCCTCCACCTTGAGGATAGGCGTGGATGATTTGACGATAGGAAATGGTCAAACTAGCGAGCAGTAAGAGGACAAAAATACCAATAGGGAGGCTCCACCAAATTGCGAGAGGAGAGAGACTAACTAAAACGAGAATGACTTGTTCAGGCCCGTAGGCAATAGAAGACAGGGCATCACTGGATAACATTGCAAGTGCCTGCATTTTCCCTAACAATCCCCCTTCGCCGTCTGTGAGAGACTTGAGTGGTCGACCGATAAAGGTATATTTTAATTTTCTAAACATTTTCTTTTCCTTTGCTGAAAATTTTAATAAGTGTTATTATACTGCTTTGAAAAAGGGCAGTCAAGGGAGAATGATTGGTATTAGAATATTTTTACAAGCCGAGGGATGCTATTTTTGGTATAATAGATGGAAGAAAATGAGGTTAGAAGAGATGATTTTTGACACGCATACACATTTAAATGTAGAGGAATTTGCAGGACGTGAGGCAGAAGAAATCGCCTTGGCTGCTGAGATGGGTGTGACACAGATGAATATTGTTGGTTTTGATAAGCCAACCATTGAGCGAGCACTAGAATTGTCAGATGAGTATGAGCAACTCTACGCAACTATTGGCTGGCATCCGACGGAAGTAGGCACATACACAGAAGAGGTCGAAGCTTACTTGCTTGAAAAACTAAAACATCCCAAGGTTGTTGCCTTGGGGGAGATTGGTCTGGACTACCATTGGATGACAGCACCTAAGGAAGTACAGGAGCAGGTTTTTCGTCGTCAGATTCAGCTGTCTAAGGATTTGAATTTGCCCTTTGTGGTCCACACTCGTGATGCGCTAGAAGATACTTATGAGATTATCAAGAGTGAGGGCGTTGGTCCTCGTGGTGGCATCATGCATTCATTTTCAGGCTCTTTGGAGTGGGCTGAGAAGTTTGTCGAGCTTGGTATGACTATTTCCTTTTCTGGAGTGGTGACCTTTAAGAAAGCGACTGATATCCAAGAAGCTGCTAGAGAACTTTCCTTGGACAAGATGTTGGTAGAAACAGATGCGCCCTACTTGGCACCAGTTCCTAAACGTGGTCGTGAAAACAAGACAGCCTACACCCGCTATGTAGTAGACTTTATTGCCGACTTGCGTGGCATGACGACAGAAGAATTAGCTGCTGTGACAAGTGCCAATGCAGAGCGTATTTTTGGATTGGAAAAACAATCATGAAAGAGAAAATTTCCCAAGTCATCGTAGTCGAAGGACGGGATGATACGGCCAATCTCAAACGTTATTTTGACGTAGAGACCTATGAGACACGAGGATCGGCAATCAATAATCAAGATATAGAGCGAATTCAACGCCTGCATGAACTGTATGGAGTCGTTGTTTTTACAGATCCAGATTTTAATGGGGAGCGGATTCGGCGCATGATTATGACGGCCATTCCGACAGTTCAGCATGCCTTTCTCAAACGAGATGAGGCTGTTCCCAAATCCAAGACCAAGGGACGTTCTCTGGGAATCGAACATGCTAGTTATGAGGACCTGAAAACAGCGCTGGCTCAGGTGACAGAGCAATTTGAAAACGAGAACGAGTTCGACATTAGTCGTGGTGACTTGATTCGCCTAGGTTTCTTAGCGGGAGAAGACAGTCGTAGGCGCAGAGAGTATCTAGGCGAACAGCTCCGCATCGGCTATTCCAACGGCAAGCAACTCCTCAAGCGGTTGGAGTTGTTTGGAGTAACCTTGGCAGAAGTGGAAGAGGTTATGAAATCTTATGATAATAGCTAGATAGCCCAAAAATACAAAGGGAATGTGTTACAATAGAGGTACTTAGATTTATTTTGATAGCGTTCAAATAGAAACTTATAAGGATAGAGCGAAATTAAAATACAAGTTGACAGAGAGTCTGTGTGTATGGGAGATGATGTATTGCCTCATGAGACGGAATTTGAGATTCCTGAAGATATGATGGTGAAAGAATTTTTTGACTTTCTAGAAAAGGAACGTTATTTGCCGTCTGTTCAAGGAAACAATGTCGCTTGGGGACTCCGTAATCGTAATGGTGAACAAGGTGTTTATTTCACCAAAACACGAGAGATTATTCATCCAGATGCACTCCTAAAAGAGATGGTGGAAGGATTTGATGGAACACCCTTATTTGTTTTGCTCTATCATTATACTCCAGAAGCTTACTATATTAGAAAAGAGAATAAATGAGAATTGCAGATTATAGCGTGACCAAGGCAGTGCTGGAGCGTCACGGTTTTACCTTTAAAAAGTCCTTCGGGCAAAATTTCCTGACGGATACCAATATCCTTCAAAAAATCGTGGATACAGCTGAAATTGATGATCAGGTCAATGTCATCGAAATCGGGCCAGGAATTGGTGCCTTAACTGAGTTTCTGGCTGAGCGTGCAGCTCAAGTTATGGCCTTTGAGATTGACCACCGTTTGGTACCGATTTTAGCAGATACCCTGCGTGATTTTGATAATGTAACAGTGGTCAACGAGGACATTCTCAAGGTCGATTTGGCGCAGCATATTCAGAATTTCAAAAATCCTGACCTGCCAATTAAGGTAGTAGCCAACTTGCCCTACTATATCACAACGCCTATTCTCATGCACTTGATTGAGAGTGGCATTCCCTTTAGTGAGTTTGTCGTCATGATGCAAAAAGAAGTGGCGGACCGTATCTCAGCACAGCCAAATACCAAGGCTTATGGTAGTTTGTCTATTGCTGTGCAGTATTATATGACAGCCAAGGTTGCCTTCATCGTGCCTCGTACGGTCTTTGTGCCAGCCCCAAACGTGGACTCAGCCATTTTAAAAATGGTGCGCCGTCCAGAGCCTGCTGTAGCAGTGGAAGACGAGAACTTCTTCTTTAAGGTTTCCAAGGCTAGTTTTACCCATCGTCGCAAGACCTTATGGAACAACTTAACAGGCTACTTTGGGAAAACTGATGAAGTCAAGGATAAGCTGACCAAGGCTTTGGACCAGGCAGGCTTATCTCCATCTGTGCGTGGGGAAGCTCTCAGTTTGGAAGAGTTTGCCAGTCTGGCAGATGCGCTTAAAGGACAAGGACTCTAAGATGCAGGGACAAATCATTAAAGCCTTGGCGGGCTTCTATTATGTGGAGAGTGATGGCCAAGTCTATCAGACACGCGCGCGTGGAAATTTCCGCAAAAAAGGTCATACACCTTATGTCGGAGACTGGGTAGACTTTTCTGCCGAGGAAAATTCAGAAGGTTATATCCTCAAAATTCACGAACGGAAAAACAGTCTGGTTCGTCCACCTATTGTCAATATTGACCAAGCTGTGGTGATCATGTCCGTCAAGGAACCGGACTTCAACAGCAACTTGTTGGATCGTTTCTTGGTTCTTTTGGAACACAAGGTCATTCATCCCATCGTCTATATTTCCAAAATGGATTTGCTGGAAGATAGCGAAGAATTAAGTTTTTACCAACAAACCTATCGTGCCATTGGTTATGACTTTGTTACCAGTAAGGAGGAACTCCTGCCCCTGTTGACAGGGAAAGTGACGGTTTTTATGGGGCAGACAGGTGTTGGGAAGTCAACCCTTCTCAACAAAATCGCACCGGACCTCAATCTTGAAACAGGAGAAATCTCAGATAGTCTAGGTCGTGGTCGCCACACCACTCGTGCTGTTAGTTTTTACAATCTCAATGGTGGTAAAATCGCAGATACGCCAGGATTTTCATCGCTGGATTATGAAGTGACAACGGCTGAAGACCTCAATCAGGCTTTTCCAGAGATTGCTAGTGTCAGTCGAGACTGCAAGTTCCGTACTTGTACCCATACCCATGAGCCGTCCTGTGCGGTTAAGCCGGCTGTCGAAGAGGGAGCTGTTGCAACCTTCCGTTTTGACAACTACCTGCAATTTCTCAGTGAGATTGAAAATCGCAGAGAAACCTATAAAAAAATCAGCAAAAAAATTCCAAAATAAGGAGAAACCTATGTCTCAATACAAGATTGCTCCGTCAATTCTGGCAGCAGATTATGCCAACTTTGAACGTGAAATCAAACGCCTAGAAGCAACTGGGGCAGAATATGCCCATATCGATATCATGGATGGGCACTTTGTACCACAAATCAGTTTTGGTGCAGGTGTGGTCGAAGCTCTTCGCCCTCATAGCAAGATGGTCTTTGACTGCCACTTGATGGTAGCTAATCCAGAACACCATTTAGAAGACTTTGCGCGTGCGGGAGCGGATATCATCAGCATACATGTGGAAGCAACACCTCATATTCATGGAGCTCTTCAAAAGATTCGTTCGCTTGGTGTCAAACCTTCGGTTGTCACCAACCCTGGTACACCTGTTGAGGCGATTAAGCATGTCCTTCACCTAGTTGACCAAGTCTTGGTCATGACAGTTAACCCTGGATTTGGTGGGCAAGCTTTTCTGCCTGAAACCATGGATAAGATTCGTGAGTTGGTTGCCCTTCGTCATGAAAAAGGTTTGAGCTTTGAGATTGAAGTCGATGGCGGTATTGATGACCAAACCATTGCTCAAGCCAAAGAAGCTGGAGCGACCGTTTTTGTAGCAGGATCCTATGTCTTTAAGGGAGATGTCAATGAACGAGTGCAAACTCTCAGAAAACAACTGGACTAGGGTTGCTGTTTTTGCCGGCGGAGATCGCGGTCATTATCGGACGAATTTTGATAGCTTTGTTGGTGTGGATCGTGGTTCGCTCTGGGTCTTGGAAGAAGATCTGCCTCTCACTCTAGCAGTTGGGGATTTTGATTCGGTGACTGCAGACGAACGCCAGTTGATTCAAAAACGTGCCCAACATTTTGTTCAAGCTCAGCCAGAAAAGGATGATACGGATCTGGAATTGGCTCTCTTGACCATCTTTGAGCAAAATCCTCAAGCCCAAGTGACCATTTTTGGGGCTTTGGGTGGTCGTATTGATCATATGCTGGCTAATGTCTTTCTGCCTAGCAATCCCAAGTTGGCACCCTATATGCGCCAGATAGCGATTGAGGATGGGCAAAATGTGATTGCCTATTGTCCAGAAGGGACCAGTCAGCTAGAGCCCCGTTCAGACTACGATTATCTAGCCTTTATGCCAGTTCGGGATAGCCAGCTGACTATTCTTGGTGCCAAGTATGAGTTGACAGAGGAGAATTTTTTCTTTAAAAAAGTGTACGCTTCTAACGAATATATAGATAGGGAAGTTTCGGTAACTTGCCCAGATGGTTATGTCGTCGTGCTACATAGCAAGGACAGGAGGTAGGATGGAGACTGTATTACTACTATTATTAATTGCCAACCTAGCTGGGCTCTTTCTGATTTGGCAAAGGCAGGATAAGCAAGACAAATATCTAGTCAAGAGTTTGGAAGACCAGGCAGACAATCTTTCAGATCAGTTGGATTACCGCTTTGAACAAGCCAGGCAAGCCAGCCAGCTAGATCAAAAAGACTTGGAAGTGGCTGTCAGTGACCGCTTGCAGGAAGTACGAATGGAATTGCATCAAGGCTTGACTCAAGTCCGTCAAGAAATGACAGATAATCTCCTCCAAACCAGAGACAAGACCGACCAACGTCTCCAAGCTTTGCAGGAATCAAATGAGCAACGCCTAGAACAAATGCGCCAAACAGTCGAGGAAAAGCTAGAAAAGACCTTGCAGACGCGCTTGCAGGCTTCCTTTGAGACAGTTTCCAAGCAACTGGAGTCTGTCAATCGAGGTTTGGGAGAGATGCAGACGGTTGCCCGCGATGTCGGAGCCCTCAACAAGGTTCTCTCTGGAACCAAGACGCGAGGGATTCTGGGCGAATTACAGCTGGGGCAAATCATCGAAGACATCATAACACCAGCCCAGTACGAACGAGAATTTGCAACGGTTGAAAACTCCAGTGAACGAGTGGAATACGCCATCAAGTTGCCTGGCCAAGGCGACCAGGAATACGTCTATCTACCAATTGACTCCAAGTTTCCACTGGCAGATTATTACCGTCTAGAAGAAGCCTATGAAGCAGGTGATAAGGACGAGATTGAACGCTGTCGTAAATCTCTCCTAGCAAGTGTTAAGCGTTTCGCCAAGGATATCAAGAGCAAGTATATAGCGCCGCCTCGGACGACCAATTTTGGAGTCTTGTTTGTTCCAACAGAAGGACTTTACTCAGAAATCGTCCGCAATCCTGTCTTCTTTGATGATTTGAGACGGGAAGAGCAGATTATCGTTGCAGGACCAAGTACCCTATCAGCCCTGCTCAACTCCCTATCGGTTGGCTTCAAAACTCTCAATATCCAAAAGAGTGCCGACCATATCAGCAAGACTCTTGCCAGCGTCAAGACCGAGTTTGGCAAGTTTGGTGGGATTTTGGTCAAGGCACAAAAACATCTTCAACATGCCTCTGGCAATATTGATGAATTATTAAACCGTCGTACCACAGCTATTGAGCGGACGCTCCGCCACATTGAGTTATCAGAAGGTGAGCCTGCGCTTAATCTACTCCATTTCCAAGAAGATGAGGAAGAATATGAAGATTAGTCACATGAAAAAAGATGAGCTGTTTGAAGGTTTTTACCTGATTAAGTCAGCTGACCTAAGACAGACGCGTGCTGGGAAAAATTACCTAGCCTTTACCTTCCAAGACGATAGTGGCGAGATTGAAGGGAAACTCTGGGATGCCCAACCTCATAACGTCGAGGCCTTTACCGCAGGGAAAGTGGTCCACATGCAGGGGCGCAGAGAAGTTTATAACAACACTCCTCAAGTCAATCAAATTACTCTTCGCTTGCCTCAGCCTGGGGAGCCCAATGATCCAGCTGATTTCAAGGTCAAGTCGCCGGTTGATGTCAAGGAAATCCGTGACTACATGTCACAAATGATTTTCAAGATTGAAAATCCTGTCTGGCAGCGTATCGTTCGCAGTCTCTACACCAAGTATGATAAGGAATTCTACTCCTATCCAGCTGCCAAGACCAACCACCATGCCTTTGAGACGGGTTTGGCCTATCATACAGCAACCATGGTGCGCTTGGCAGATGCCATTAGCGACATCTACCCTCAGCTCAACAAGAGCCTGCTCTATGCTGGGATTATGCTGCACGACTTGGCTAAGGTTTTAGAACTCAGTGGTCCCGATCAGACGGAGTACACAGTTCGAGGCAATCTCATCGGCCATATCGCCTCATCGATAGTGAAATTACCAAGACTGTCATGGAACTCGGCATCGATGATACTAGAGAAGAAGTGGTGCTACTGCGCCATGTCATCCTCAGTCATCATGGCTTGCTGGAGTATGGAAGTCCAGTCCGTCCACGCATTATGGAAGCAGAGATTATCCATATGATTGACAATCTAGATGCCAGCATGATGATGATGTCAACAGCTCTAGCTTGGTGGATAAAGGAGAGATGACCAATAAAATCTTCGCTATGGACAATCGTTCCTTCTATAAACCAGATTTAGATTAATGATTTAAGAAAAACGAGCATTTTTTACGCAATAATGTTCGTTTTTTTATGTGAATATGGTATAATGGATAAAATATCAAAATTAAATGGAATGGTAAATAAAAATGAAATTAAGACGAAGTGATCGGATGGTTGTCATTTCCAACTATTTGATTAATAATCCATACAAACTAACAAGTCTCAATACCTTTGCAGAAAAGTACGAATCTGCTAAATCATCGATTTCAGAGGATATCGTGATTATCAAGCGTGCCTTTGAGGAAATCGAAATCGGTCATATTCAGACTGTTACTGGAGCAGGTGGTGGCGTTATCTTTACACCATCCATCTCTAGTCATGAAGCCAAAGAAATGATCGCCGACTTGCGTGACAAACTTTCAGAAAGCGACCGTATCTTGCCAGGTGGATACATCTACCTGTCTGATTTGCTTAGTACGCCTGCCATTTTGAAAAATATTGGTCGTATCATTGCCAAGAGCTTTATGGACCAAAAAATCGATGCCGTTATGACAGTGGCAACAAAAGGTGTGCCACTCGCAAATGCAGTTGCCAATGTCCTCAATGTTCCATTTGTCATTGTGCGCCGTGACTTGAAAATCACCGAAGGTTCAACGGTTAGCGTCAACTATGTATCAGGTTCCAGCGGTGACCGCATTGAGAAAATGTTCCTTTCAAAACGTAGCCTCAAGGCAGGCAGTCGTGTCTTGATTGTGGATGACTTCTTGAAAGGTGGCGGAACTGTTAACGGGATGATTAGTCTCTTGCGTGAGTTCGATTCTGAACTAGCTGGTGTCGCAGTCTTTGCAGACAATGCCCAAGAAGAACGTGAAAAGCAGTTCGATTACAAGTCACTCTTGAAAGTAACCAATATTGATGTCAAGAACCAATCCATCGATGTTGAGATTGGAAATATCTTTGACGAAGACAAATAAGAGATAGAACTAAAGGTTGGAACGATTGTCCCAGCCTTTCTTTGCAAACAGAATAGAAGGATGCTTATGAAAACACCATTTATTAGCCGTGAAGATTTAGAAACAATTGTTGCAGAGTTCCCGACTCCCTTTCACTTGTACGACGAGAAGGGGATTCGCGAAAAAGCAAGAGCAGTCAACAAGGCATTTTCGTGGAACAAGGGCTTTAAGGAATATTTTGCAGTCAAGGCCACTCCAACTCCAGCCATCTTGAAAATACTCAAAGAGGAAGGTTGTGGTGTGGACTGTTCCAGTTATGTGGAACTTTTGATGAGCCATAAACTGGATTTCCCCGGTTCTGAGATCATGTTCTCTTCTAATAACACGCCTGACAAGGAATATGCCTATGCGCGTGAATTAGGTGCGACCATTAACTTGGATGCCTTTGAAGATATTGAACATCTAGAGCGAGCAGCAGGTATTCCAGAAATCATCTCTTGTCGTTACAATCCTGGAGGCGTTTTTGAGCTAGGGACAGACATCATGGACAATCCTGGGGAGGCCAAGTTTGGGATGACCAAGGACCAGCTTTTTGAAGCCTTTGCTATTTTGAAGGAAAAAGGAGCCAAGACTTTTGGAATTCACTCTTTCCTAGCATCCAATACTGTCACCCATCTCTACTACCCAGAGTTGGCTCGTCAGCTTTTTGAATTGGCTGTTGAAATCAAGGAAAAGTTGGGTATTTTGCTAGACTTTATCAATCTTTCTGGCGGTATTGGTGTCAACTATCGTCCTGAGCAGGAGCCAAATGACATTGCTGTGATTGGTGAAGGGGTGCGTAAGGTTTATGAAGAAGTTCTTACACCAGCAGGACTTGGTCAGGTTAAGATTTTCACCGAATTGGGCCGCTTTATGTTAGCCCCTCACGGAGCTTTGGTCACAAGAGTCACTCATAAGAAAAAAACTTACCGTACCTATCTAGGTGTGGATGCTTCAGCAGTCAACCTCATGCGTCCAGCCATGTATGGGGCCTACCACCATATCACTAATCTTACTCATCCAGACGGAGCTGTTGAGGTGGTAGACGTGGTCGGTTCACTCTGTGAAAACAATGATAAATTTGCGGTGAAGCGCGAACTACCTCATACAGAAATCGGTGATTTGCTGGTGATTCATGATACAGGTGCACATGGATTCTCCATGGGTTACCAGTACAATGCTAAACTACGCTCAGCAGAAATTCTCTATACCGAAGAAGGAAAAGCCCGCCAAATCCGCCGTGCAGAGCGCCCTGAGGACTATTTCGCAACCTTGTATGGTTTTGATTTTGAATCGGATCAGTAAAAGAAATTGAAAATGAAAGTGAAAAACAGATTGCTTTCTAAAAAATAGACAAAAAACCTTGTTTTTCACCTTACTCGTGATATAATAAAACTATAAAACGGTTTCAAGGAAGGTGACGATATGTCTGAAGAAACAATTGACTATGGACAAGTGACAGGAATGGTGCATTCGACAGAGAGTTTTGGGGCGGTAGATGGCCCTGGGATTCGGTTTATTGTCTTTTTGCAGGGCTGTCACATGCGTTGCCAGTACTGTCACAACCCCGATACATGGGCTATGGAGACCAATAAATCACGCGAACGGACAGTAGACGATGTCTTGACAGAAGCCCTTCGCTACCGTGGTTTCTGGGGAGACAAGGGAGGAATTACTGTCAGTGGAGGAGAAGCTCTCTTACAGATTGATTTCCTAATTGCCCTTTTTACCAAGGCCAAGGAAAAAGGAATCCACTGTACCTTGGATACCTGTGCCCTTCCGTTCCGTAATAAACCACGTTATCTCGAAAAGTTTAATAAACTCATGGCGGTGACAGACTTGGTTCTCCTGGATATCAAGGAAATCAACGAAGAACAGCACAAGATTGTCACAAGTCAAACCAATAAAAACATCTTGGCCTGTGCCCAGTACCTATCAGATATAGGGAAGCCTGTTTGGATTCGCCATGTGCTGGTTCCGGGATTGACAGACAGAGATGACGACTTGATCGAACTTGGGAAGTTCGTAAAAACCCTCAAAAACGTTGACAAGTTTGAAATCTTACCTTATCATACGATGGGAGAATTCAAGTGGCGTGAACTTGGGATTCCTTATTCGCTTGAAGGGGTCAAACCTCCAACAGCAGACCGTGTCAAGAATGCCAAGGAATTGATGGATACAGAAAGTTACCAAGATTACATGAAACGTGTTCATGGATAAAAAAGAAGCCTGATGGAGACATCGGGCTTTTGTGATGCAAAAAAAGCCTAGCCTCTCAGCTAAGCCTTTTTCTTATTTTCTAGAATGTTGTTTACCAGCATTGCGTTTTTTATGTTTCTTATTAGTCATGATCGCAGTTGCTTGGTTTGGAGTGACATCTTTGCGTCCGCCTCCAGTTGAAAATGAACTTGCTTTTGGTGGATTTTTGGCAAATTCTTCACGAACTTTTTTGCGAAGTTTTGGACGAACAACATAGTTAACGATGAACTGTTGGAGAATCATCATGAAACCACCGACAACCCAGTAAAGCGTCACACTGGCTGGTGAGAAGAAGGAGAAGACGACAATCATGAGAGGCTCATGTAGATCATTTTCTTAAGTTGTTCTCTTTGCATCTCGTCTTCTACGCCATGAAGTGAGAGAATTGATTGGAGGTAGTAGAGGACACCAGCAAAGGCTACGAGGATCATACTTGGTGAACCTAGAGGAATTCCTAGGTAGCTTGCTTGAGCAACCCCTTCAGTATGTTGGGCTGCAAAGTAGATAGCAGAGAAGAATGGCATTTGAATGAGGATAGGGAAGCATCCTACACCACCTAACATGCTAATACCGTGTTCTTTCTGAGCAGCAAAGAGAGCTTGTTGAGCCTCAAGTTTTTCTTCCTGAGTTGTTGCTTCTTTAAGACGTGTTTGATGTGGTTCAAGAACGTGTTTGAGGGCGTTCATCTTTTCAGAGTGAAGTGTCGCCTTCCATGATTGGTAGATACCAAGTGGCAAGATAATCAAGCGCACGATAATGGTTACGATAATGATAGCGACCCCGAAGCCTAGACCTTTATCAGTAGCGAAGTACTTGATAGCTTCTCCCATCGGAGCACCCAAGAAATCCCAAACGGGACCAATTGGCTTACCTGTTGCTTTGTCTACTTGGACACAGCCTGTCAAGACGAGTAGCATAGCCACTCCCACAGCAGAGAGGGCAAAACGTTTAATAGATTTCAATGTTTTCATTCCTTCTTTAAAAATTATACCTTTCTATTCTACTGTTTTTTTGTAAAATATACAATAGTTCTAGAGACCTAATTTGCGACTTTGAAGTCCGAATAGGATGAAAAGTTGCTCATTTGTACATCTAGATAGGTAACTTTTGAAAAAGGTGTCGGACCTTTTCGGATCTCTTGGATAAATTTTGCCATAGTGGCAGAGGAGTCTGCCTGAGCAAGAATTTCCACTGTTCCATCGTCGTTATTCCAGACACGACCAGTGATGCCACCGATTTCAAGAGCTAAAGTATAAACACCCCAACGAAAACCAACACCCTGCACCCTGCCTTGGGCAATCATTCTAACCTTTTGCATACCAAACCCCTTTGATTGTGTTATAATATTTCTATGACTATTATAACCTCAAAAGCCAATTCTGTGGTAAAAAATGCCAAGAAATTACATCAAAAAAAATATCGAAAGTCTGCTTATTTGATTGAGGGCTGGCACTTGTTTGAAGAAGCTGTTCAAGCAGGAGTGACGATTGAAAAGGTCTTTGCCCCAGAAAGTTACCGAGATCAGCTAGCTGCTTTTCCTCAAACTATCTGGGTTTCAGAGGATATTTTGCGGGATTTAGCAGATACGCAAACCCCTCAAGGCATTGTTGCAGTGATTCAAAAAGAAGAAGTGGGTCTGCCTGATCTCCATCAGGGTAAGTTTCTATTTTTAGAAGATGTCCAAGATCCTGGCAATGTGGGCACCATGATTCGGACGGCGGATGCGGCAGGCTTTACAGGGGTTATTGTTTCAGACAAGTCAGCGGATATCTACAGTCTCAAGACCCTGCGTTCCATGCAGGGAAGTCATTTTCATTTGCCTATCTATCGTATGCCTGTTGACACTTTTATAGAAGAGGCAAAGAAGAGCAATTTGCCCATTCTAGCAACGACCTTATCGAGAGAGTCAAAGGATTATCGTGAGCTTTCTTCACTAGAGAACTTTGTTTTAGTCATGGGAAATGAAGGACAAGGAATTAGTTCTGTCATGGCTGAGAGTGCTGATCAGCTGGTTCATATAGGCATGAAAGGTCGAGCAGAAAGTCTCAACGTGGCAGTTGCAGCAGGCATTTTGATGTTTTATTTCAGCTAATTTATAAAATCTTTGTTATAATCAAGACATATTTATAGAAAAAGGAGAATCAGAATGAATCAAACGATTATTCAAGAACGTTCAGGTCTCAATCAATTTTACGCTAAGGTTTATGCTTTTGTAGGACTTGGGATTGGTCTATCGGCTCTCGTGTCAGCTTTGATGTTGACGGTCTTTCAGTCCCAATTGGTCTACTTTTTAATGCATGGCCGTCTCTGGTTGATGATTGCAACTTTTGCAGAACTTGCTCTGGTCTTTGTTGCAAGTAGCATGGCTGCCAAAAATAGCCCAGCAGCTCTCCCAGTATTTTTAGTTTATTCTGTTTTAAATGGTTTTACCTTAGCTTTGTCGTAGCTTTCTATACGCCGGGAACAGTTTTGTCAGCCTTTGTATCCAGTGCCCTACTCTTCTTTGTCATGGCGGCAATCGGAATTTTCACTAAGAAAGATTTGAGTGGAATGGGACGAGCTTTGATGGCGGCGCTCGTTGGTCTCATCATTGCCATGGTTGTGAATCTATTTTTAGCCAATAGCTTCTTTGACTACATGATTAGTATTGCCATGGTCTTGGTCTTCTCAGGTTTGATTGCTTGGGACAACCAAAAGATTCGCTATGTTTATGAGCAGTCACGAGGACAAGTAGCGACAGGCTGGGTCATTTCAATGGCTCTCAGCATCTACCTAGACTTTATCAACCTCTTCCTTAGCATCTTACGAATCTTTGGTCGAAACGATTAATGAATGACAGAGTCAGTGTTCAAAAGAGCACTGACTTTTTCTTATTTACTCTTTTCTTTTCTTGGAAATAGGTGTATAATGCTTTTAACTAATTTTTGAGGAGCTGTTTATGAAGAAAAGTTTTATTCATCAACAAGAAGAAATTTCCTTTGTCAAAAACACTTTTACCCAGTATTTGAAAGATAAGTTAGAAGTTGTTGAAGTTCAAGGTCCTATCTTGAGCAAGGTCGGGGATGGGATGCAGGACAACCTGTCAGGTGTCGAAAATCCAGTATCTGTCAAGGTTTTGCAGATTCCAGATGAAACCTATGAAGTCGTTCACTCACTTGCCAAATGGAAACGCCACACCTTGGCTCGCTTTGGTTTTGGTGAAGGTGAAGGTCTTTTTGTTCATATGAAGGCCCTTCGTCCAGACGAAGATTCGCTCGATGCGACCCACTCTGTTTATGTGGACCAGTGGGATTGGGAGAAGGTTATCCCAAATGGTCAACGCAATATCGCTTATCTCAAAGAAACCGTTGAGAAGATTTACAAGGCTATTCGTCTGACAGAGCTAGCCGTAGAAGCCCGCTATGATATCGAATCCATCTTGCCAAAACAAATCACCTTTATCCATACAGAAGAGTTGGTAGAACGTTACCCAGATTTGACACCAAAAGAGCGTGAAAATGCAATCTGTAAAGAGTTCGGCGCAGTCTTCTTGATTGGTATTGGTGGCGAGTTGCCTGACGGAAAACCTCATGACGGCCGCGCACCTGACTATGATGACTGGACAACAGAGTCTGAAAATGGCTACAAAGGGTTAAATGGGGATATTCTAGTTTGGAACGAATCTCTTGGTTGTGCCTTTGAACTTTCATCAATGGGGATTCGGGTAGATGAGGATACTCTTCGTCGCCAAGTGGCTCTTACAGGAGACGAAGATCGTCTAGAATTGGAATGGCATAAAGCCTTGCTTAACGGCCTTTTCCCACTGACAATTGGTGGAGGTATCGGACAGTCTCGTATGGCCATGTTCCTTCTTCGTAAGAAACACATCGGAGAGGTCCAGACCAGTGTTTGGCCTCAAGAAGTTCGCGATACGTACGAAAATATTTTGTAGAGAATCGAACCGCAAGGTTCGGTTTTCTTTCTCTTTTTGCCTATAATTTGGTATAATAAACGGTATGAAAATCGTATCAGGAATTTACGGAGGCGCCCCCTCAAGACGCTAGAAGGCAAGACGACGAGGCCGACATCAGATAAGGTGCGAGGAGCTATCTTTAACATGATAGGTCCCTATTTTGAGGGTGGTCGTGTCTTGGATCTCTATGCTGGCAGTGGTGGTCTGTCTATTGAAGCTGTGTCAAGAGGGATGTCCCATGCTGTCTTAGTGGAACGGGATCGAAAGGCGCAAGCTATCATCGCTGAAAACATCCAGATGACCAAGGAAGCTTCCAAATTTCAGCTCTTAAAGATGGAGGCTGACCGAGCTCTAGAGCAAGTGAATGGTCCCTTTGACCTGGTCTTTTTAGACCCTCCCTACGCAAAAGAACAAATCGTTGCAGATATCGAAAAAATGGCAGAGAGAAATCTCTTCTCCCAAGAAGTCATGGTCGTCTGCGAAACAGATAAGTCTGTAGAACTTCCAGAAGAAATCGCCTGCTTAGGCATCTGGAAGGAAAAAATATATGGGATTAGTAAGGTGACAGTTTATGTCAGATAAAATTGGATTATTTACAGGATCATTTGATCCGATGACAAATGGACATCTGGATATCATTGAACGAGCCAGCAAACTCTTTGATAAGCTCTATGTCGGGGTTTTCTACAATCCCCACAAACAAGGTTTTCTCCCCGTTGAAAATCGCAAACGAGCAGTCGAAAAAGCCGTGGCGCATTTAGATAATGTAGAGGTGCTGGCTTCTCATGACCAACTGGTCGTCGATGTTGCAAGAAGACTGGGGGCTAAAACCCTTGTCCGTGGCTTGCGAAATACCACCGACTTGCAATACGAGTCTAGTTTTGATTACTACAATCATCAACTGGCTCCAGAAATCGAAACCATTTACCTATATAGCCGCCCAGAGCATCTTTATATCAGCTCTTCGGCCGTGAGAGAACTTCTGAAGTTTGGTCAGGAGATTCAGCAATATGTCCCAAACAGTGTTGTGGAGGAATTAGAACATGAAGAAAAAAACTAGATGGCCCTTATATGTCATCCTAGCACTAGTATTGACTTTTTTAGCCTTTGTAGTACCTTTACCTTACTACATAGAAGTTCCGGGTGGAGCGGAAGATATTCGTCGCGTTTTGAAAGTCAATGACACAGAAGACACAGAAGCAGGAGCTTACCAGTTTGTAACAGTCGGTATTCGACACGCAACCCTGTCGCATCTTGTATATGCTTGGTTAACACCTTTCACGGATATTAGAAGTGCCAAGGAGACTACGGGTGGCTCTACGGATGCAGAGTTTATGCGGATCAATCAGTTCTACATGCAAACTTCTCAAAATATGGCCAAATATCAAGGTTTGAAGACGGCTGGTAAGGATATCGAACTCAAGTATCTGGGAGTCTATGTCTTGACCGTGACGGACAATTCAACTTTTAAGGGCATTCTGAACATTGCAGATACCGTGACGGCTGTTAATGACAAAACATTTGACAGTTCAAAAGACTTGGTCGACTATGTCAATTCTCAACAATTAGGGGACACGGTCAAGGTAACCTATGAAGAAGACGGAAAAGTCAAGTCTGCTGAAGGTAAAATTATCACTCTCGAAAACGGGAAAAACGGGATTGGGATTGGTTTGATTGACCGTACGGAAGTGACCAGTGACGTTCCAATTCGCTTCTCCACAGCTGGTATCGGCGGGCCAAGTGCCGGTCTCATGTTTAGCCTCGCTATTTACACCCAGATAGCAGATCCAGGACTTCGTAATGGTCGCGTCGTTGCGGGAACGGGAACCATTGATCGCGATGGAAATGTTGGCGACATCGGTGGAATTGACAAAAAAGTAGTTGCAGCCTCTCGCCAGGGAGCCAACATCTTTTTTGCTCCTGACAATCCAGTCACTGAGGAAGCAAAAAAAGCAGATCCCAATGCGAAAAGCAACTATGAAACAGCCCTAGAAGCTGCTAAAACGATCAAAACAGAGATGAAAATCGTTCCTGTTAAGACCTTGCAGGATGCAATTGATTACCTTAAAAACAATCCCTAATTCGTAGAAAAATTGAAAACTAGCGCGCAAGCGGATAAGATGGTATAATAGTCAAATGGTTCAATTATTATTCACTCTAAGTAGTCATATACTCTTTATTTATTTGAGTTTTTACCTTTTGAAGGATCTTGTGAGATGGGAAAAGGTTTTAAAAGTGACCGCTACTAACACAAAAAAGGTTCGTTTGTTGGTAGGCTTCTTTAGTATTGTGATGGGCTACATCTTGAGTTCATTTTTTATCAGTTTGTACCAACTGTGGCAAGAAGCACTTAGAGGACTATTATAAAATCAAAAGTAAAGGAAACAACTATGGAAAAAATTGTGGTTCAAGGCGGAGATAATCGTCTGGTCGGGAGTGTGACGATCGAGGGAGCAAAGAATGCAGTCTTGCCCTTGTTGGCAGCGACTATTCTAGCAAGCAAGGGTAAGACAGTCTTGCAGAACGTCCCAATCTTGTCAGATGTTTTCACCATGAATCAAGTGGTTCGAGGTCTGAATGCCAAGGTGGACTTTGATGAGGAAGCTCATGTTGTCGAGGTTGATGCGACTGGTGATATCACGGAGGAAGCTCCATACAAGTATGTCAGCAAGATGCGTGCATCGATTGTAGTCTTGGGACCAATCCTTGCTCGTGTAGGCCATGCAAAAGTTTCTATGCCAGGGGGATGTACCATCGGGAGTCGTCCCATCGACCTCCACCTCAAAGGTTTGGAAGCTATGGGGCAAAGATTACCCAGACAGCTGGTTACATCGAAGCCAAGGCAGAACGCCTGCATGGTGCTCATATCTACATGGACTTCCCAAGTGTTGGCGCAACACAAAACCTCATGATGGCAGCGACTCTAGCTGATGGTGTGACTGTCATTGAAAATGCTGCGCGTGAGCCAGAAATTGTTGACCTCGCTATCCTTCTTAATGAAATGGGAGCCAAGGTCAAGGGGGCTGGTACCGAAACCATCACAGTGACTGGTGTTGAGGGCCTCCATGGTACGACCCACAATGTGGTACAGGACCGTATCGAAGCTGGAACCTTTATGGTGGCTGCAGCTATGACTGGCGGAGATGTCCTCGTTCGTGATGCAGTTTGGGAGCACAATCGCCCCTTAATCTCAAAACTACTTGAAATGGGGGTTGAAGTGACAGAGGAGTCAGAAGGCATTCGTGTTCGTTCTCAACTGGAAAATCTAAAGGCTGTTCATGTAAAAACCTTACCACATCCAGGATTCCCAACAGATATGCAGGCACAATTTACAGCTCTAATGACAGTTGCAAAAGGGGAATCCACCATGGTGGAAACGGTGTTTGAGAATCGCTTCCAACACTTAGAGGAAATGCGCCGTATGGGCTTGCATTCAGAGATTATCCGTGACACAGCTCGTATTGTTGGGGGACAGGCTTTACAGGGGGCAGAAGTTTTATCAACGGACCTTCGCGCTAGTGCTGCTTTGATTTTGACAGGTTTGGTGGCGCAAGGGGAGACAGTTGTTGGTAAATTAGTCCACCTTGATAGAGGTTACTACCGTTTCCATGAGAAATTGGCTCAGCTAGGAGCGAAGATTCAGCGAATCGAGGCAAATGATGAAGAAGAATAAAAACTTACGCTATGTACTCCGTCGTTTACTGTTAATTTTTATCGTACTATTGCTAGGCTTTCTGGCTTTAGGAATCGGCTTGATGGTAGGCTATGGTATCCTAGGAAAGGGACAGGATCCATGGGCAATCTTGTCTCCGGCAAAGTGGCAGGAATTGATTAGCAAATTTACAGGAAATTAGACTGGGAGACCAGTCTTTTTCTAAAGAAATAAGGAGAAAAATGGACAAAAAAACAAGACAAGCTCTGATAGGGTTACTTATATTCTTACTCTTGGCTGCTGGAAGCTACTATATCAAGCAGATGCAGACAGCGCCAAACACCCCTAGAACCAAGGTTAGTCAGAAAAAACAAGCTTCAGAAGCTCCCAGTCAGGAGTTGGCAGAAAGTGTCTTAACCGAGTCGATCAAGAACCAAATAAAAGGTGATCTAGAGTGGAATGGGGCAGGTGCCTTTGTCGTAAATGGCAATAAAACCAATCTAGATGCCAAGGTTTCTAGCAAACCCTATGCGGATAATAAGACAAAGATAGTTGGAAAAGAAACAGTTCCAACTGTTGCCAATGCCATCTTATCCAAAGCGACTCGGCAGTATAAAAATCGTGAAGAAACTGGAAATGGATCCACCTCTTGGACGCCACCAGGATGGCATCAGGTCAAGAATCTAAAGGGAGCCTACACACATGCAGTTGATAGAGGACACCTGCTGGGCTATGCCTTGATAGGTGGTTTGGATGGTTTTGATGCCTCTACTAGCAATCCCAAGAACATTGCAGTCCAGACAGCTTGGGCAAACCAAGCACAGGCTGAAGATTCGACAGGTCAGAACTACTATGAGAGTTTGGTCAGAAAAGTCTTGGACCAAAATAAGAGAGTCCGTTATCGGGTGACGCTCCACTATGCGACAAATGAGGACTTAGTTCCATCCGCTTCACAAATCGAAGCCAAGTCTTCAGATGGCGAATTGGAATTCAATGTCCTAATCCCCAATGTTCAAAAGGGAATCCAACTTGATTACCGAACAGGGCAAGTAACAGTGACAGATTAGAAACAATAGATACTATAAAAAAACAGCTCCTTTGTCTTCTAGAAGCAGGGGAGTTGTTGTTTAAATGAAAAATAGTGTGAATCCTGAGGGATTTTATGATATAATGGGACACAAGATACTATTTTAGGAGAAGGACTATGGAAGACCCGAGCAGTCAGAATTTGTTGCTACAGTTTGTATTGTTATTTATCTTGACCTTGTTAAATGCTTTTTTCTCAGCCGCTGAAATGGCGATGGTGTCACTAAACCGTTCCCGAGTGGAGCAAAAGGCAGAAGAGGGAGACAAACGTTACGTTCGTTTGTTAAAGGTACTTGAAAATCCTAACCACTTTTTATCAACAATTCAAGTCGGTATCACCTTGATCACGATCTTGTCAGGGGCAAAATTGGCAGATACACTTGGACAAGTAATTGCCTCTTGGATGGGGAACGGAGAAACAGCTTATGCCATTGCAAGTTTCCTCTCTTTGGCATTCTTGACCTATATTTCTATTGTTTTTGGGGAACTCTATCCTAAACGGATTGCCCTCAATCTGAAAGATAACTTGGCCATCCGAACAGCACCAGTCATTATTGGCTTGGGGAAAATTGTCAGCCCCTTTGTTTGGCTTCTGTCGGCTTCAACTAATCTATTGAGCCGTGTGACGCCAATGACCTTTGATGATGCGGATGAAAAAATGACTCGAGATGAAATTGAGTACATGTTGACTAAGAGTGAAGAAACACTGGATGCAGATGAGATTGAGATGCTACAGGGAATCTTTTCTCTAGATGAACTGATGGCGAGAGAAGTCATGGTTCCTCGAACAGATGCCTTTATGGTAGATATTCAGGATGATAGTCAAACGATTATCCAAAGTATTCTAAAGCAAAATTTCTCACGTATCCCTGTTTACGACGGGGATAAGGACAATGTGATTGGTTTGATTCATACCAAGCGTTTGCTAAACGCCGCCTATGCAGATGGCTTTGAAAATATTGTCTGGAAGAAGATCTTACAAGATCCACTCTTTGTTCCTGAAACTATTTTTGTGGATGACTTGCTAAAAGAATTGCGAAATACCCAAAGACAAATGGCCATTTTGCTCGATGAATACGGTGGTATGGCTGGTTTGGTAACTCTGGAAGACCTCTTAGAAGAAATTGTCGGTGAGATCGATGATGAGACAGATAGGGCAGAAATCGAAGTTCATCAAATTGGTGAGGACACCTATATTGCACAGGGAACCATGAATCTTAACGACTTCAATGACTACTTTGGTGTCGAACTAGAAAGCGATGATGTGGATACCATCGCAGGCTACTATCTAACTGGAGTAGGAACCATTCCAACCACTGAGAAAATCAGTTACCAACTGGTCAGTCAAAACAAACAAATCGTCCTGACCAACGATAAAGTGAAAAATGGACGTGTTACCAAGGTAAAAGTTCAAATCACAGAACTAGAACCTGAAGAAGAAACAGAATAAAGCAGTGACTTGAGTCACTGCTTTTTGTAAATCTAGATGGTAGGTTCAGTTGTCCCCACTTATTAGGAATAATAAAAAAGCCCGGTTTTACGAGCTTTTCATTTGGTTAATTCCTGTTAATTCAGGAACTGAAAGGCGGTAGACGGATTTGAACCGACGATCAAGCTTTTGCAGAGCCGTGCCTTACCACTTGGCTATACCGCCTCAACGTTTATTATTATACCTTGAAAATCATTTCCCGTCAATAGTTTCTTATTCTAAAATCCAATTTAGGAAAACAGATGATGATCGAAGAAGTGAGAAAAAGCTTGTAAAAATCCCTTTCTAAAGAAGATCAGACTAGAAAGTATTTCTTGCAGAAACAAACAAAGAATGCAGAAATTTTGACAAATAGAAGTTTTTTGAGGAAATGCGCCAAAATATTCTGAAAATTCGTTTACTTTTTAAAAAATATATGTTATAATTTCCAATAAGCCTAAATTTTTCAAGAGGAGTTAACAATATGAAAAAAAGTAGAGTATTTGTCGCAGCAGGAATTGCCCTATTAGCAACTGGCGTTTTAGCTGCTTGTGGTTCTTCAAAATCATCTGATTCTACAGCGCCAAAAAATTATGGCTATATTTATTCAGCTGACCCAGAAACTTTGGATTACCTCATTTCAGGGAAACAAAGTACTAAGGTTGCCACTTCAAATGGTATCGATGGTCTTTTCACAAACGACAAGTATGGGAACCTAGTCCCTGCAGTTGCAGAAGACTGGTCAGTTTCAAAAGATGGTTTGACTTATACCTACAAGATTCGTAAGGGTGTCAAATGGATGACATCAGATGGCGAAGAGTATGCTGAAGTGACAGCTAAAGACTTTGTAAATGGCTTGAAACACGCAACTGATAACAAGTCTGAAGCACTTTATCTAGCAGAAGATTCAGTTAAAGGTCTAGCTGACTATAAAGCTGGAAACAATAAAGATTTTGCTTCAGTCGGTGTAAAAGCAGTTGATGATTATACCCTTGAATACACTTTGAACAAACCAGAACCATACTGGAACTCTAAGCTAGCCTACTCAATCTTCTGGCCATTGAACGAAGATTTTGAAAAATCAAAAGGGGCTGACTTTGCCAAAGCAACTGACCCTACATCATTGCTTTACAATGGTCCGTTCTTACTGAAAGGTTTGACTGCTAAATCTTCTATTGAATTCGCTAAGAATGAAAATTACTGGGACAAAGATAATGTTCACATTGATAAAGTAACCCTTGCTTTCTATGATGGATCAGACCAAGAGTCTCTTGAACGTAACTTTACAAGTGGAGCTTATAGCTATGCTCGTCTCTTCCCAACAAGTTCAAACTACTCTAAGGTAGAAGAAACATACAAAGACAATATCTACTACACTCCATCAGGACCTGGTATTGCTGGTTTGGGTGTGAATATTGACCGTCAAGGTTACAAATACACTTCTAAAACAACTGATGAAGAGAAGACTTCTACCAAGAAAGCCCTTCTTAACAAGGACTTCCGTCAGGCTTTGAACTTCGCCTTTGAGCGTACTTCTTACTCAGCACAAATTAATGGTAAAGAAGGTGCTCCTCTTGCAGTTCGTAACCTCTTTGTGAAACCAGGTTTTGTCTCTGCAGGTGAAAAAACTTTCGGTGACTTGGTAACTGAAAAGATGGCTGCTTACGGTGATGAGTGGAAGAATGTTAACTTTGCGGATGGTCAAGATGGACTCTTCAACGCCGATAAAGCCAAAGCTGAATTTGCCAAAGCTAAAACAGCATTGGAAGCAGAAGGTGTGAAATTCCCTATTCACTTGGATATTCCAGTTGACCAAACAAATAAGGGTCTTATTGCTCGTATTCAATCCTTCAAACAATCCGTTGAAACAGTACTTGGTGAAGGAAACGTAGTCATTGATATTCAACAAATTTCTAAAGATGAGTTGCACAATATCACATACTATGCCGCAAACGCTGCAGCAGAAGATTGGGATCTCTCAGGAGCAGTTGGATGGAGCCCAGACTATGAAGATCCATCAACTTACCTTGATATCTTGAAAACAACTAACAGCGAACAAACAAAAACTTACATGGGTTATGATGATCCAGCAAATGCAGCAGCTGCCCAAGTTGGTTTGAAGGAATACGATAAGTTAGTTGATGAAGCTGCAAAAGAAACCAATGACTTGAATGTGCGTTATGAAAAATATGCGGCTGCTCAAGCTTGGTTGACAGACAGCTCCCTCTTCTTGCCAGCTATGTCATCAAGTGGTGCTGCACCATTCATTTCTCGTGTTGTACCATTCACAGCATCATACAGCCAATCTGGAGATAAGGGCTCAGACGTATACTTCAAGTATATTCAGTTACAAGATAAGGTTGTAACAAAAGCTGACTATGAACAAGCTCGTGAAAAATGGCTCAAAGAGAAAAAAGAATCAAACGAAAAAGTTCAAAAAGAATTGGCTAATCACGTTAAATAAATAACTCTCAAGAGAACTTTCTCTCCATGAGGAGAAGGTTCTTTTGGGATTTTAAAAGGAAACGATATGAAGAAATATATTTTTATGCGTGTATTGCGTTCATTGTTGTCTATTTTCTTGGTGACAACCTTGACCTACACAATAATTTATACGATGGTTCCTCGAAAATTGATTTTCAAGCAGGATACCAACTATAACAAGATTGCAACGACGCCGGACAAGCGGGATAATTATGAAAATACCGTTTATGAACGGATGGGCTATATCGAGTACTACGATACCAAAGAGTTGCAAGAAAGAGCGAGCACAATGGACTCATCCGTAACAGTGGATGCCAATGATACTAATAAGGCAATCTACGAAAAATACATCAACCAACTAGGAAATGGTTGGACACTTGGTGTGTTCTCAGAAAGTGGTCAATTCTATGCTACGCGTGAAATTCCGATTTTTGAACGTGTTTTCAAATTCTATGCGAACTTGATTGATATTGATCATCCAAATAAGATTCAAGACCCTGAAAATCCAAACTTGCAACGTTATCTTCGTTTTGAAAATGACCCTGCTATCGGTTGGTCATTGGTTGGTTCAGGTACAAAACACAAATACCTTTTGTATTTCAACAATCAATTCCCATTTGTACACCAAAACTTTGTGAACATTAACTTGGGAGATTCTTACCCAACTTATGCAAACACACCAGTGCTTCAAGTTATCACACAAGGTCAGGGACAAACTAAGACATCAGAAGTTCAATTCCCTACAGGTAAAAAGACTTCATCTGTAGATATTTACTCTCGTACTTACAAATCTCCAAGTCAAGCAGATGCGCGTGAAGTAGCCAACTATGGTAAAGACGATCCATATACAGCTACAGAAAGCAATTATCAATATCCTTCAATGATCGCAAGCTCAGCGGTTGCTGGTTTGATTGGTTTGATTATTTCGTATGCGATTGCGATTCCACTTGGATCTGCTATGGCTCGCCACAAGAATACTTGGATTGATAGCTTCTCGACAGGTGCTCTAACCTTCTTGCTTGCCCTTCCAACGATTGCCTTGGTTTATATCGTGCGCTTGATTGGATCATCTATCGGTCTGCCAGATTCATTTCCTATCTTGGGAGCAGGGGACTGGCGTTCATATGTCTTGCCAGCAGTCATTCTAGGTTTGCTGGGTGCACCAAGTACAGCTATCTGGATTCGTCGTTACATGATCGACTTGCAATCTCAGGACTTCGTACGTTTTGCTCGTGCCAAAGGTTTGTCTGAAAAAGAAATTTCAAATAAACACATCTTTAAAAATGCCATGGTTCCTTTGGTTTCAGGTATTCCTGGTGCCGTAATCGGGGTTATTGGTGGTGCAACATTGACAGAAACAGTCTTCGCCTTCCCAGGTATGGGTAAAATGTTGATTGACTCTGTTAAGGCATCAAATAACTCAATGGTAGTTGGTCTTGTCTTCATTTTCACATGTATTTCTATCTTCTCACTCTTTGTAGGAGACATCTGGATGACCATGCTTGACCCACGTATTAAATTGACAGAGAAAGGAGGCAAATAATGTCAACAATCGATAAAGAAAAATTTCAGTTCGTAAAACGTGACGATTTTGCCTCTGAAACAATTGATGCTCCTGCCTATTCATACTGGGGTTCTGTATTTAGACAATTTCTAAAGAAAAAATCAACAGTCATTATGTTGGGGATTTTGGTTGCCATTATCTTGATGAGCTTTATTTACCCAATGTTCTCAGATTTTGACTTCAACGATGTAAGTAAGGTCAATGACTTCTCTGCTCGTTTTATCAAACCCAATGCTGAACATTGGTTTGGTACAGATAGCAATGGTAAATCCTTGTTTGATGGGGTTTGGTTTGGTGCGCGTAATTCTATCCTTATCTCTGTAATTGCCACTTTTATCAACCTTGTAATTGGGGTTATTGTTGGTGGAATTTGGGGAATTTCAAAATCTGTTGACCGCGTCATGATGGAAGTTTATAACATTATTTCAAACATTCCATCTCTCTTGATTGTCATTGTCTTGACTTACTCAATTGGTGCTGGTTTCTGGAATTTGATTTTTGCTATGAGTGTGACAACTTGGATTGGGATTGCTTATATGATTCGTATTCAAATCATGCGTTACCGTGACTTGGAATACAACCTTGCTTCTCAAACACTTGGAACACCAACCTTTAAAATCATTGTTAAAAACATCATGCCACAATTGGTATCTGTTATTGTTTCTACAATGACCTTGATGTTGCCAAGCTTCATCTCTTATGAAGCCTTCCTTTCCTTCTTTGGATTGGGATTGCCTGTAACAGTGCCAAGTTTGGGACGTTTGATCTCAGATTACTCACAAAACGTTACGACCAACGCTTACTTATTCTGGATTCCATTGACAACCTTGATCTTGGTATCCCTATCTCTTTTCGTTGTTGGTCAAAACCTAGCGGATGCTAGTGATCCACGTACACATAGATAGGAGTAGGCATGATAAAAGGAAAAGATGTAATTTTGACTGCTCGTGATATTGTCGTGGAATTTGACGTTCGTGACAAAGTTCTGACGGCTATCCGAGGAGTTTCTCTAGACTTGATTGAAGGAGAAGTTCTTGCCCTGGTAGGTGAGTCCGGTTCTGGTAAATCTGTTTTAACAAAAACCTTTACAGGGATGTTAGAAGACAATGGACGTATTGCCCAAGGAAGCATCGACTATCGTGGACAAGACTTGACAGCTCTTACTTCTAACAAGGAATGGGAGAAGATTCGTGGTGCTAAAATTGCGACCATCTTCCAAGATCCTATGACAAGTTTGGACCCAATCAATACAATTGGTAGCCAAATCACTGAAGTTATCGTTAAACACCAAGGAAAAACAGCCAAGGAAGCCAAAGAGATGGCAATCGACTATATGAACAAGGTCGGAATTCCAGACGCTGAAAAACGTTTTGACGAGTATCCTTTCCAATATTCTGGAGGGATGCGTCAACGTATCGTTATCGCGATTGCCCTTGCATGTCGTCCAGATATCTTGATCTGTGACGAGCCAACAACGGCCCTTGACGTAACCATTCAAGCGCAAATCATTGATTTGCTTAAAACCTTGCAAAATGAGTACCACTTTACTATTATCTTTATCACCCATGACCTTGGTGTGGTAGCAAGTATTGCCGATAAGGTGGCGGTTATGTATGCTGGGGAAATTGTAGAATACGGTACTGTTGAGGAAGTCTTCTACGATCCACGTCATCCATACACTTGGAGTCTCTTGTCTAGCTTGCCTCAGCTTGCTGATGATAAAGGGGAATTGTACTCTATCCCAGGAACACCACCGTCTCTTTATACTGAGTTGAAAGGTGATGCCTTTGCCCTTCGTTCAGATTATGCGATGCAAATTGATTTTGAAGAGAAGGCACCTAAGTTTTCAGTCACTGATACCCACTGGGCTAAGACTTGGTTGCTTCATGAGAATGCTCCTAAAGTTGAAAAACCTGGAGTCATTGCAGATTTGCATGACAAGATTCGTGATAAAATGGGCTTTGCTCATCTAGAAGACTAGGAGGAAGGAAATGTCTGAAAAATTAGTAGAAATTAAAGATTTAGAAATTTCCTTCGGTGAAGGAAGTAAGAAGTTTGTTGCGGTTAAAAACGCCAACTTCTTTATCAACAAGGGAGAAACCTTCTCTCTTGTAGGTGAGTCTGGTAGTGGGAAAACAACGATTGGTCGTGCCATTATTGGTTTAAATAATACTAGTAAGGGTGAAATCATCTTTGATGGTCATAAAATTAATGGGAAAAAATCTCATAAGGAATCATCAGACTTGATCCGTCGTATCCAGATGATTTTCCAGGACCCTGCAGCGAGCTTGAATGAGCGTGCGACAGTTGACTATATCATCTCTGAAGGTCTTTACAACTATCACTTGTTTAAAGATGAAGAAGATCGAAAAGAAAAAGTTCAAAAGATGATTCACGAAGTTGGACTTTTGAAAGAACACTTGACCCGTTATCCACACGAGTTTTCTGGTGGTCAACGTCAGCGTATCGGGATTGCCCGTGCTCTTGTGATGGAACCTGATTTCGTTATTGCGGATGAGCCAATTTCAGCCTTGGACGTATCAGTGCGTGCGCAAGTCTTGAACTTGCTCAAGAAGTTCCAAAAAGAGTTGGGATTGACCTATCTCTTTATCGCGCATGACTTGTCAGTTGTTCGCTTTATCTCAGATCGTATCGCGGTTATCTATAAGGGAGTTATCGTCGAGGTGGCGGAGACAGAGGAGTTGTTTAACAATCCTGTCCACCCATACACTCAAGCGCTTCTATCTGCTGTACCGATTCCAGATCCAATATTGGAACGCAAGAAGGTCTTGAAAGTTTACGATCCTGACCAACATGACTATGAGACAGATAAGCCATCTATGGTAGAAATTCGTCCAGGTCACTATGTTTGGGCCAATCAAGCAGAACTTGCTCGTTACAAGAAAGCTCTTAAAGAATAAACAAATTAGGAGAGGACCAAAAGGTCTTCTCATTTTTTATAGAAAAATTTCCCCTTCTACTAGCTTGTAAAAGGGGAATTGTATTATCATTAGCGTTTAGACCAGGTACGTCTCATAAAGAGTAGCAAAATGGGGTAAATCTCTAAGCGACCTGCAATCATTGCAAAGGAGAGGAGGATTTTAGAGATGGGACTAAAGATGGCAAAACTCGAGGTTGTACCTAGAATAGGTCCGATATTGTTAAAACAGCTGAAGACAGCACTGGTCACGACTAGAAAATCATTGCTGTCTAGGCTGATGATAAAGATGAGCGACAATAAAATCATAGCATAGATCACAAAATACTTGAGAATCTTGTGTTGGGTATCCTTATCAATCACCGTTTTATTGACATGGAGAGTCAAGACACGGTGAGGGGATAAGATGGACAAAATTTGATTTTTAGCAATTTTTGTGAGGATAAGTCCACGGATAATTTTGAGACCACCTGCTGTTGACCCAGCTGAGCCACCGATTGCCATGAGGAAGAGGAGGATAAACTGGGAGAAAAGGGGCCAGTTGGTAATATCTCCGTAACCAAATCCCGTTGTCGTAATGATATTGGATACTTGGAAGAGAGCCATCTCAAAACTCTTAGAGACACCTTGGTAAAGGTGGAGCGTATTAAGAGTAATCAAGCCAGTAGAAACTAGGACAATGATGATATATGCTCGTAGTTCTTCATCTCCAAAGAAAGCCTTAACTCGGCGGAGCATGAGGTAGTAGTAGAGATTGAAGTTAACCCCAAAAACCAGAACTCCGATACTAACGAGATAGGTGATGAGTGAGCTACCGTAGTGGGCAATTCCGTCGTTATAGACGGTAAAGCCCCCAGTTCCTGCTGTTCCCATAGCGATGACAAAACTATCATAGAGAGGCATGCCTGCTAGGTAGTAGATAGCCACAAAAAGGGAGAAGAGAGCCAGATAAAGCAGATAGAGAATTTGGGCAGTGTTTTTTAGCTTGGATACGACCTTGCCAAAGACAGGTCCAGGGACCTCAGCCTTCATCACCTCCAAGTGACTATTCTTAGCATTGTCCATGATGGCAAGTGCAAAGACGAGTACCCCCATCCCTCCGATCAAGTGGGTGAAACTTCTCCAGAAGAGGAGGGAACGAGTGAGAACGGAAACATCTGTTAGGATAGTAGCACCAGTCGTCGTAAATCCAGAACTGATTTCAAAGAAGGCATCGATGATGCTGGGGATTTGTCCTGAAAAGACAAAGGGGAGACCACCAAAGAAAGACCATAAAATCCAACAGAGGGCAACAATTAAGACTCCTTCCTTGGCATAAATCCGTTGATTTTTCGGTTTCCGTAAAACGCCTAGACCACCGAGAAGGACTAAAATTCCAATCGTAGAAAAGAGAGCGATAAATACTTGACTGGATTCTTGGTAATAGATCGCTACACTAACAGGGACTAGGAGAAGAACAGCCTCAATCAAGAGAAGTTTTGAGAGGAGGTAACGAATCATACTTTTATTCATTTTTTACCTCTCAATCAAATCATAAATTTTGGTGATGTTTGGCAATAAGGTCGTCACGAGCAACTTGTCCCCCACCTCAAGCATATCTTCTCCAGTAGGAAGATTGTTTTTCCTTTTCGGATAATGGCTGCGATGAGAACCTCTTTTTTCAATTTCAACTGTGATAGAGGTTTGGCAGTCATTTTATTAGCTTCCTTGATTTGGAATTGGAGAGTTTCAATTTGACCGTTTGCTAGATGGTGCATGGCTTGAAGATCTGAGTACTGAGCGTTTACTCGACCACGGATAAAGTGCATAATGGTATCCACTGCGATGCTTTTTGGTGTGATGATACTTGAAAAATCAGGCGCGTGGATAATCTCTAGAAGGCTTGTTCGGTTGACCTTGGTGATATTCTTATGGACGCCAACACGGTCAAGAAACATAGAAGTGATGATATTTTCCTCATCAACTCCAGTCAAGGTTGCGACTGCATCATAGTGGGGAGCACTTTCTTCCAGCAAAATGTCTTTTGCAGTTCCATCTCCTTGGACAATATAGAGATTGGGGAACTTTTCACTGAAGAAACGAGCTCTTTCAGGATTAATCTCGATGACCTTGGTATCAATGCGACTGTCTTTTAAAATGCCAAGCAGATAATAAGCGATCTTTCCAGCTCCAACGATAAGTAAGCTTTTCACTGTACGAGATTTAAAATAGTTATGGAAAAGCATCATATCTACACGATTTCCTGTAACAAAAATCCTATCCTTGTCTTGGATAATAACATCACCGCTTGGAATCATAAGTTGGTGATCCCTCTCCATAGCACAGACAATGATATTACCAAACTTTTTACGGAAGTCTGAGATTGGCATTTGACAAAGACCGCTAGAGTTCTTGACAACAAATTCCATGAGACTGACCCGACCTCCAGCAAATCGTTCGACAGAGAGGGCATTAGGGAAATCAATGATATTTGAGATCGCACGCGCTGCCAGGAGCTCTGGATTAACAATAAGTGAAAATCCAAGAATATTTTTCTCTTTAAAATAGGCATTAGAGTATTCAGGATTTCGCACCCGAACGATGGTTTCTTTAGCGCCCATTTTTTTAGCAAGTACCGCTGAAATCATATTCACTTCATCGTGTTCGGTTAGGGCGATAAAGATATCGCACTCTTGGACACCGGCTTGCTCTAAGATGGCAAAGTCAGCACCATTTCCAAGGAGACCTATGATATCATAGCGACTGACAATGTGATTGAGGACAGCCTCATCTTGTTCGATGAGGACAACGTCATGGTTTTCTGCAACCAGTGAACGACAGAGGGCGAAACCAACTTTCCCTCCACCAACAAGGACAATTTTCATATAAAAAACCTACTTTTTCATGATGTAACTATCATACCCTTTTTTAGCAAAAAATGCACTTGCTAAGGCGATTTTTAGGGGAAGAAAGGCTTTTTTCAAGTTTTGAAGATACATTTGTTTAACTTCTATGACAATGTCTCTGATTTGAAGTAATTTGGCTCTTTTACCATACCTTTTCAGAAAGGAATGACCAAACATGAAAATATCATCAAAAAAAGTAAAAAAATCAAGTCGTTTCTATTGACAATGATTCTGAAAGTGTTATACTAAGGAAGTAGTTTCGCTGATTTACTTCAAACCTGTTGTGAGGTAAGTTAACGATGCCTTAACCACGCTGTTTGCTGAGCTTGACTCCGGGCAGTGTGGCTATTTTTTTGCAATGATAAAAGGAAACCCGTAATGACAAATCACATTGTATTATTCGAACCTCAGATTCCACAAAATACAGGTAACATTGCGCGTACTTGCGCTGCGACCAATTCTCCCCTTCACATCATCAAACCGATGGGCTTTCCCATTGACGACCGAAAGATGAAGCGGGCTGGTTTGGATTACTGGGATAAGTTAGAGATTCATTTTTATGACAGTTTGGAAGATTTCATGTCTCAGATGAAGGGTAAACTCTATCTGATTTCGAAATTTGCTGAGAAAGTGTATTCTGAGGTGGATTTATCGACGGACGAGGACCATTATTTTCTCTTTGGACGTGAAGACAAGGGTTTGCCTGAGGACTTTATGCGAGACCATCCTGAGAAGGCTCTCCGTATTCCTATGAACGATGAACATGTCCGCAGTCTCAATGTTTCGAATACCGTCTGCATGATCGTCTACGAAGCTCTCCGTCAGCAACATTTTGCTGGTTTAGAGCTCGTTCACACCTATGAAGCGGATAAATTGAAATAAACAAAATGCTTGCACTTGCAAGCGTTTTTTGTTATGATTAAAGGGTCTTCAGGGCTGGGTGTAATTCCCGACCGGCGGTGACTTTAACTAGGAAATGATCTTTTCCTTTTATACTTTGTTGACAAGCTTTGCCTAACCAGAAGTTATGCCTACAGCTTGTCGCCTAGTCTAAAAGAAAAATCTCAATTTCCATTCTCTTAAAGAAGTCCGCGAGCGTAAGCTGATGTGGTGCGATTCCACAACCGACAGTATAGTCTGGATGGGAGAAGACGAGAGAATGGCTTTGTCTGTTCTGATGAGTTTATAGATGAATTGCAACCGCTTGCTCAACAGAGTGAGAGGGAACTTTTGGGATATAAAAAGTGAGAATAGATAGAGGGATCCTTTCCAACTTCTTCTGATTTTATAGAAAATTGGAGGAACCTGTTATGACAAACACACGTCGAATTTCGACCATTGCGATTTTATCAGCCATTTCATTTGTGCTGATGTACTTTGACTTTCCGCTCTTGCCAGCGGCAACCTTCCTCAAGATTGAGTTTAGTATCTTGCCAGTCCTTGTGGGCTTGGTGGTCATGGATTTGCCAGCTGCTCTAGGAATTCTCTTGATGCGCTCACTCTTGAAGTTGCTTCTGAATAGCCAAGGAGTGAACACTTACATTGGCTTGCCAATGAATATCGTAGCTCTGGGAGTTTTTGTTATCGTCTTTGGTTTGATTTGGAAAAAGGAACGCAGCACCCTTCGTTTCCTACTAGCATCTCTAGCGGGAACTTTTGGATTGACTTCTGCGATGTTGGTTCTCAACTATGTCTATGCGGTTCCTTTATACGCGCAGTTTGCCAACTTTGATATTAGAGAAATTATAGGACTTTCTAACTACTTGATGACTATGGTTTTACCTTTTAACCTGATTGAAGGTATCATCTTTGCCGTTTCATTCTGGTTGTTATACCTCCTCTTGAAACCAACCTTAAAACATTATGAGAGATAAACAAACATTTTTAATGAAGGGCAGTTTTGCCCTTTTACTTTTCGTCCTTCTTGGCTACATGGTTAAGTTTTACCCCGAAACGCTGGTTGGTTTTGATCAACCGCTTCAGACAGCTATTCGTGGGGACTTGCCAGATTATTTGACAGTTCTGTTCCGTGCCATCACACGCCTGATCGATATCCCAGTGATTATCACCTGGGTTGCCATCGCAACCTTTATCTTTTATCGTAAGCAGTGGAAGATAGAAAGCTACTTCATGGCGGGTAATCTAGCCTTAGCCGGTCTTTTAATCGTGACCTTTAAAAATATCTACCAGCGCCCACGGCCAGCTATTTTACACTTGGTAGAGGAGAAGGGATTTTCTTTTCCAAGTGGCCATTCTCTGGCAGTGACGCTGATGGTAGGTACTCTGATTGTCATTCTCAGTCAACGGATTAAAGATCCGGTTTGGAGAAAAGTTGTGCAAATTGTCCTTGGCTTCTACCTCGTCAGTGTGCTTCTATCTCGGGTCTATCTGGGAGTTCACTACCCATCAGATGTGCTTGCCAGTTTCTGTGTGGGCTTGGGAGTCTTGTTTATCGAATTTCCTTTCTATGACAAGCTTCGCTTCCAATGGCGATTTAAAGGTAAGCAGAAGTGAGATAGGTCTTGCAAGAATGGTAAAAATCTGATAAACTAAGTAGTAATTGAATAGAAATCCGCAAGACTAGTAACTCAAGGGAAGTATATCAGGGAGGAGAGCCGTGACTGCAAGCTCTCTATATGAAAGCTGGGTGAATTCACTTGCGCATGGATTTAGAAATGAAGGTCTGACTTGTCAGATGAAAACGGATGGTACCGCGTGTCAACGCTCCGAGTGGAGTTTTTGGCATGTGGTTTTCTTTTTATCTGTTAAGCGACTGATGGAGGAATTATGTCAACTATTGAAGAACAATTAAAAGCGCTTCGCGAAGAAACGCTGGCTAGCTTGAAGCAGATTACTGCTGAGAATGAAAAAGAGATGCAAGACTTGCGTGTCTCTGTCCTTGGTAAAAAAGGGTCGCTTACTGAAATCCTCAAAGGGATGAAAGATGTCTCTGCTGAGATGCGTCCAATCATCGGGAAACACGTCAATGAAGCGCGTGATGTCTTGACAGCTGCTTTTGAAGAAACAGCTAAGCTCTTGGAAGAAAAGAAAGTTGCAGCTCAATTAGCAAGTGAGAGCATCGATGTGACACTTCCAGGTCGCCCAGTTACGACTGGTCACCGTCATGTTCTCACACAAACAAGTGAAGAAATCGAAGATATTTTCATCGGGATGGGTTACCAAGTCGTGGATGGCTTTGAAGTTGAGAAAGATTACTATAACTTTGAGCGTATGAACCTTCCAAAAGACCACCCAGCTCGCGATATGCAGGACACTTTCTATATCACAGAAGAGATCCTCCTCCGTACTCACACGTCTCCAGTTCAGGCGCGTGCTATGGATGCTCATGATTTTTCAAAAGGTCCTTTGAAAATGATCTCACCAGGGCGTGTGTTCCGTCGTGATACGGACGATGCGACCCACAGTCACCAGTTCCACCAAATCGAAGGATTGGTTGTTGGGAAAAACATCTCTATGGCAGACCTTCAAGGAACGCTTCAATTGATCGTTCAAAAAATGTTTGGTGAAGAGCGTCAGATCCGTTTGCGTCCATCTTATTTCCCATTCACAGAGCCATCTGTTGAGGTGGATGTTTCTTGCTTCAAGTGTGGTGGAGAAGGCTGTAACGTATGTAAGAAAACGGGTTGGATCGAAATCATGGGTGCCGGTATGGTTCACCCACGTGTCCTTGAGATGAGTGGTATCGATGCGACTGTTTACTCTGGATTTGCGTTTGGTCTTGGACAAGAGCGTGTAGCCATGCTCCGTTACGGAATCAACGATATCCGTGGATTCTACCAAGGAGATGTCCGCTTCTCAGAACAGTTTAAATAATGATTAGAAAAGTAGAAAAGGCAGATATTGGGGTGTTGGCCAAAATTGCCAAACAAACCTTTCGTGAAACATTTGCGCATGATAATACGGAAGAGCAGTTACAGGAATACTTTGAAGAGGCTTATAGTCTGAGAGTTTTGTCAACTGAGTTGGAAAATCCTGACTCCGAAACCTATTTCATTATGCATGAAGAGGAGATAGCTGGTTTTCTCAAAGTCAACTGGGGAAATGCTCAAACTGAGAGAGAATTAGAGAACGCTTTTGAAATTCAACGCCTCTATATGCTACAAAAATTTCAAGGATTTGGACTTGGTAAGCAACTGTTTGAATTTGCTCTGGAACTTGCCGAAAAAAATGGTTTTTCCTGGGCTTGGTTAGGTGTTTGGGAACATAATACAAAAGCTCAAGCATTTTATAATCGATATGGTTTTGAAAAATTTAGCCAACATCATTTTATGGTTGGTCAAAAAGTAGATACGGATTGGTTACTGAAAAAGAAATTAAGGTAAGAAGAGGATTCTTCTATTGAAATGATAGGAAAGGAAAAAACTAGAGTGACAACTGTCATTCTAGAGAACTAAATTATGCTTGTATCTTATAAATGGTTAAAAGAATTGGTGGACATTGATGTGCCATCACAAGAGTTGGCTGAGAAAATGTCAACTACAGGAATCGAGGTCGAAGGTGTCGAATCACCGGCTGCTGGTCTCTCAAAAATTGTCGTCGGTGAGGTCTTGTCTTGCGAAGATGTGCCAGAAACTCACTTACATGTTTGTCAGGTTAATGTGGGTGAAGAAGAAGCTCGTCAAATCGTTTGTGGTGCTCCAAATGTGCGTGCTGGTATCAAGGTCATGGTGGCACTTCCGGGAGCTCGTATCGCGGACAATTACAAGATCAAAAAAGGGAAAATCCGTGGTTTAGAGTCTCTCGGAATGATCTGTTCCCTTGGTGAATTGGGAATTTCTGACTCAGTTGTACCAAAGGAATTTGCAGATGGCATCCAAATCTTGCCTCAAGATGCTATTCCTGGGGACGAAGTCTTTTCTTACTTAGACTTGGATGATGAAATCATCGAACTTTCTATCACACCAAATCGTGCAGATGCTCTATCTATGCGTGGAGTAGCGCACGAAGTGGCAGCCATCTATGACAAGGCAGTTAGCTTTAAAGAATTCAGTTTAACAGAAACAAATGAAGCTACAGCAGATGCCCTTTCTGTAGGCATTGAAACAGATAAGGCGCCTTACTATGCAGCCCGTACCTTGGACAATGTGACCATCGCACCAAGTCCACAATGGTTGCAAAACCTTCTTATGAACGAAGGCATCCGTCCGATTAACAATGTCGTAGACGTAACCAACTACATCCTGCTTTACTTTGGTCAACCGATGCATGCCTTTGACTTGGATACCTTTGAAGGGACCGACATCCGTGTGCGTGAAGCGCGTGCTGGTGAAAAATTGGTGACCTTGGACGGTGAAGAACGCGAGTTGGAAGCAAATGACTTAGTCATCACTGTCGCAGACAAGCCAGTAGCCCTTGCAGGTGTCATGGGTGGTCAAGTAACAGAAATCTCTGAAAAATCTAGTCGTATCGTCCTTGAAGCTGCTGTTTTCAATGGTAAATCGATTCGTAAGACTAGCGGACGCCTCAACCTTCGTTCGGAATCATCTTCTCGCTTTGAAAAAGGCATCAATGTGGCAACTGTTAACGAAGCCCTTGATGCTGCAGCGAGCATGATTGCTGATCTTGCAGGTGCGACGGTGCGTAAGGGCATCGTTTCAGCAGGCCAGCTTGATACTTCAGATGTGGAAGTTTCTTCAACCCTTGCAGACGTTAACCGCGTCCTTGGTACGGAGCTTTCCTATGCTGATGTGGAAGATGTCTTCCGTCGTCTTGGCTTTGGCCTTTCTGGCAATGCAGAAAGCTTTACAGTCAGCGTTCCACGTCGTCGTTGGGATATCACCATCGAAGCGGACCTCTTTGAAGAAATCGCTCGTATCTATGGTTATGATCGCTTGCCAACTAGTCTTCCAAAAGATGACGGTACAGCTGGCGAATTGACTGCGACACAAAAATTGCGTCGCCAAGTTCGTACCATCGCTGAAGGAGCAGGTTTGACAGAAATCATTACCTACGCTCTGACAACGCCTGAAAAAGCAGTTGAGTTCACAGCTCAACCAAGTAACCTTACAGAACTCATGTGGCCAATGACAGTGGACCGTTCTGTCCTCCGCCAAAATATGGTCTCAGGTATCCTTGATACAGTTGCTTACAACGTAGCGCGTAAGAACAAAAACTTGGCCCTTTACGAGATTGGAAAAGTCTTTGAACAAACAGGCAATCCAAAAGAAGAATTACCAAACGAAATCAACAGTTTTGCCTTTGCCTTAACAGGCTTGGTTGCAGAAAAAGATTTCCAAACGGCAGCAGTTCCAGTTGATTTCTTCTATGCTAAGGGAATCCTTGAAGCGCTCTTTACTCGCTTGGGACTAGAAGTGACTTATACAGCAACAGCTGAGATTGCAAGTCTCCATCCAGGACGTACAGCCGTGATTTCACTCGGCGACCAAGTTCTTGGTTTCCTTGGCCAAGTGCATCCAGTCACTGCCAAGGCCTACGATATTCCAGAAACGTATGTAGCTGAGCTCAACCTTTCAGCCATCGAAGCTGCCCTTCAACCAGCTGCTCCATTTGTAGAAATCACTAAATTCCCAGCAGTCAGTCGTGACATGGCTCTACTCCTCAAGGCAGAAGTCACTCATCAAGAAGTTGTAGACGCTATCCAAGCTGCCGGCGTGAAACGTTTGACAGATATCAAACTCTTTGACGTCTTCTCAGGCGAAAAACTGGGAGTTGGCATGAAGTCAATGGCCTATAGCTTGACCTTCCAAAATCCAGAAGATAGCTTAACAGACGAAGAAGTCGCACGCTATATGGAAAAAATCCAAGCATCACTCGAAGAAAAAGTGAATGCAGAAGTGCGTTAATAGTCTAAAATCCATCCCTCGGGGTGGATTTTTAGTTTCAAAAGGACAGTTCAGAAGAGAAAAGCGATAGTTGAGGAGGAAGCCATCTAAGAAAGTCTTTAATGAGTTATACTAAAGCTATCGCTGAAGCACTTAAATTTATTAGAGATAGGATACTTTTGCTACTTATAATCCGATAAAATGGACATAAATCGTTGTAAAGGCTATCAAAAAGGAGTATAATAAGTGCAACATATCTCGGAGGTGGAAAATGTTAGAAGTAAGAAATCTAGAGAAAAGTTTCGGTCCCAAGCAAGTCTTGTTTGGTGTCGATTTTCAGGCAAGTCCAGGAAGGATTCTGGGCTTGGTCGGGAAGAATGGTGCTGGGAAAACAACGATTTTCCACAGTATGTTGAAATTTTTAGAGTATCAAGGAGAGATCAGTCTGGATGGGCGGGAGATTCGTCAGGAAACCTACGCTCGGATTGGCTATCTGCCTGAGGAACGTAGCCTCATGCCCAAGTTGACAGTTCTTGAGCAAGTTCGTTACTTGGCGACTCTAAAAGGCATGGATGCTAAAGAAGTCAAGGAAAAACTCCCTCAATGGATGGAGAAATTGGAAGTGAAGGGGAAATTGACCGACAAAATCAAGAGCCTCTCCAAAGGGAATCAGCAGAAAATTCAGCTGATTATCACCCTAATCCATGAGCCAGACTTGATTATCCTAGATGAGCCTTTTAGTGGTTTGGACCCAGTCAATACTGAGTTGCTCAAACAGGTCATCTTGAAAGAGAAAGAGCGCGGTGCAATCATTATCTTTTCTGACCATGTTATGACCAACGTTGAGGAACTTTGCGATGATATCCTGATGATTCGTGACGGGCGTGTGGTCTTGCATGGACCTGTTCAGGATGTTCGCAATCAATACGGGAAAACACGTCTCTTTGTTTCAAGTGAACAAAGCAAGGAAGAATTGGAAAAACTTCCTCATGTCAAACAGGTGAGCTTGACCAAGCAAGGTAGTTGGAAATTGATCCTAGATGATGAGAGTGCTGGAAGGGAACTCTTCCCCATCCTCACTCAAGGTCAATATATTGCGACCTTTGACCAACAGGCTCCAACAATCGATGAAATCTTTAAACTAGAATCAGGGGTGGAAGTATGAGAAATATGTGGGTTGTAATGAAGGAAACCTATCTTCGACATGTCAAGTCGTGGAGTTTCTTCTTTATGGTGATTTCGCCGTTCTTTTTTATCGCTCTAACTGGAGGAATTAGCTATCTCCAAGGGTCTTCTATGGCCAAGAATAGCAAGATAGCAGTAGTAACAACGGTGCCATCTGTAGAAGAAGGGCTCAATGGTACCAATGGTATCAACTTTGATTACAAGGATGAAGCCAGTGCCCAGGCTGCTATCAAGGATGAGAAAATCAAGGGTTATCTAACCATTGACCAAGAGGACAGTGTCCTCAAGGCCGTCTATCATGGTGAAACTTCTCTTGAAACAGGCATCAAGCTAGCAGTAACCAATAAACTAAACGAACTGCAATACCAACTCAATCGCTCAGCGGCTAATTTATCCCAAGAGCAGGAAAAACGGCTGGCTCAAACTGTTGACTTTACTGAGAAGATTGACGAATCTAAGGAAAACAAAAAGATGGTCCAAACCATTGCGGCTGCGGGGCTTGGTTTCTTCCTTTATATGATTTTGATTACCTATGCTAGTGTCACTGCTCAGGAAGTAGCTAGCGAGAAAGGAACCAAAATCATGGAGGTGGTCTTCTCTAGTATCCGAGCAAGTCATTATTTCTACGCTCGCATGCTGGCTCTACTTCTTGTGATTTTGACCCATATTGGCATTTACGTCGTGGGTGGTTTGGCTGCCATTCTGCTCTTTAAAGACCTACCAATCTTGGCACAATCTGGAATTTTAAACCATATAGGAGAGGCCTTCTCGCTCAATACCTTATTGTTTGTCTTGGTTAGCCTCTTTATGTACGTTGTTTTAGCAGCCTTCCTAGGATCTATGGTTTCTCGCCCTGAGGATTCAGGAAAGGCCTTGTCACCATTGATGATCTTGATTATAGCAGGATTTGTCGGTGTGACCTCTCTAGGTGCTGCAGGGGACAATTTAGTTCTGAAAATTGGTTCCTATATTCCTTTCATCTCGACTTTCTTTATGCCATTTAGAGCTATCAATGGTTATGCAAGTGATTTAGAAGCTTGGATTTCACTAGCGATTACAGTCGTTTTTGCAGTCACTGCAACAGCCTTTATCGGGCGTATGTATGCCAGCCTAGTCCTTCAGACAGATGACTTAGGTCTATGGAAAAGCTTTAAACGTGCCTTGGCTTACAAATAGCAATAGAAACCTCGTTTTCACGAGGTTTTTGTGATATTTTAAAAGTCAAATCAGGAAAATTATTTTTCATATCTATTGACTTTTAGTAGTAAAATTTGGTATGATAGTAGACGGTATTGTTTACCCCATTTGTAAGGCCCCGGAACCTTTCAAATACCCCGCGGACCGGAACATCCGCCCAGTAAACAAAAACGATATTCATATAGGAGAAATCATGAACAAAACTACATTCATGGCTAAACCAGGCCAAGTAGAACGCAAATGGTACGTTGTTGACGCAACTGATGTACCTCTTGGACGCCTTTCAGCTGTTGTTGCTAGCGTACTTCGCGGAAAAAACAAACCAACATTCACACCACACACTGATACAGGTGACTTCGTAATCGTTATCAATGCTGAAAAAGTTAAATTGACTGGTAAAAAAGCAACTGATAAGATCTACTACACTCACTCAAACCACCCAGGTGGATTGAAACAAATCTCTGCTGGTGAACTTCGTTCTAAAAATGCAGTACGTTTGATTGAAAAATCAGTTAAAGGTATGCTTCCACACAATACTCTTGGCCGCGCTCAAGGTATGAAATTGAAAGTATTCGTTGGAGCTGAGCACACTCACGCTGCACAACAACCAGAAGTTCTTGATATTTCAGGACTTATCTAAGGAAAGGAACAATAAAGTATGTCACAAGCACAATATGCAGGTACTGGACGTCGTAAAAACGCTGTTGCACGCGTTCGCCTTGTTCCAGGAACTGGTAAAATCACTGTTAACAAAAAAGATGTTGAAGAGTACATCCCACACGCTGACCTTCGTCTTGTTATCAACCAACCATTCGCAGTTACTTCAACTGTAGGTTCATACGACGTTTTCGTTAACGTTGTAGGTGGTGGATACGCTGGTCAATCAGGAGCTATCCGTCATGGTATCGCTCGTGCCCTTCTTCAAGTAGACCCAGACTTCCGCGATTCATTGAAACGCGCAGGACTTCTTACACGTGACTCACGTAAGGTTGAACGTAAGAAACCAGGTCTTAAGAAAGCTCGTAAAGCATCACAATTCTCAAAACGTTAATCAATACGATACTATCAACGTTTCAAAGCACTCAAGAGTTTACCTCATGGGTGCTTTTTTTATGTTTTTTGAAAAAGTTCACCTCAAAGTTTACCTTATTTTCACCTTATTGTTTTAGAGACTTTAAGGCAAATTCACCGACTGCCATAGGGACTACATTAGAAGTATTTACATAAATCTGTGTTGTAACTGTGTCACTATGTGTTAGAGCTTCGGAAATAGCTTCTAAACTCATTCCTGCTTGTTTAGCAAGTGTTGCTCCCGTATGCCGTAGTTTGTGTGGCGTAGCGTGTGTAAGCTCTGGGTGTCGCTTTTCGATAGTTTTCATCTTGTTGTTAAGATAGTCAGCATGTAAAGGTTTATTGATATTTCCTCTAGTATCTATATAAGTGAAGATGAATTGTTCTGAATTGCTGATGATACCAAACTTTGCCAGTTCATATTTTTGTTGTTTTTTCCATAAAGTCAGGAGTTGAAGCAAGTCGCTAGAAATAGAAAAGATAGTTTTCTTATTTCCCTTAGTAGATTTTACTTGTCCATATCTATCTAAAGCTTGAATTAGCCGAATCTGTGATTTTGAAAAGTCGATATGTTTCCATTGAAGAGCATAGGTTTCAGATTTTCTATCGCCTAAGAAAAAAGTAAGATAAAATAGGACATAATCTTTAAGGGTTATTTTATCATTGTCTAAATCTTCTTGAAATGCTGAGAACCATTCTTGGAGTTGTTCATGAGTTAGATATAAATCTTCCTCTCTCTTTGACTCTGCAAGTTGAATCTTTTTAGTGGCCTTTATTCTTCTTAATATTTTTGCAACTTTATTAGCTTCTATATATTCAAGTTCTTCTGCCCAGTCAAAAATGGAAATCACATAGCTACGTAAAGATTTGAAGTTCGCATATTCATTAGCCTTAGATGTCATTAGATTTAGGATAACTTGCTTATTTTGATTTAGAAACTGTATCGTATAATTTCCAAGAAGTGGTAGGATATGTTTTTCAAAACAGGTTTTGGTATTTGCAACTGTTGACCTACTTGGTGGTTTAGAAGTAGATGTAGTTTGTCCTTCTTTATAAGATTCCCACCAGATATTGTTATAGAAGTCTGAGAAAAGAATATCTCCTTTTACTAGTCCTGAAAATTCATTATCCTCTATTTGATTTAATTTAGTAAGCAAGTCTATCTCAGCTTGCCTTGCCTCCTTTCTTGTTTTAAATCGCTTATCGTAATAGTTGCTATTAACGATACCAAGTGGCATTCGTGCTTCTATTGGGATATAGATTTTTAAGCGAAAAGTACCGTTCTTTGTCTTACTGATAGGCATGATATCCTCCTTGTGTATCGAACCAGAAAATATCATGACTATTATAAAACAAAAATATAGATATTTCTAGTTTTGTGAGTAAAGCCAAGAATTAATGGCTTCTTTATTAAATCGTATAGTCTTACCTATTTTTATTGCAGGCAGTCCTTTCTTGATCCAACTATCTAGAGTATTGTTTGAGATGCCTAGATAGTGGCAAGCCTGCTGTTTGTTTAAAAAAGGGCTTTCAAGGTTACAATGGTGCAGCTTCTTTTCAATTTCTTTTGTGATAAGTTCAGCAAGTAGGAGCTGAATTTGTTGAACTTGTTCATCTGGTAGAATTACTTGCATCTGTTCCTCCAATGTATGGTATAATAGAGGTATCAAGAGATACCCTACTTACTTTTCTTGATTATCTGCAACCTCGTCCTCGCTCGCTAAAGTTTCGGATGGGGTTTTTATTTTGTCGTACTCCCATATATCCCATTGATTATTGAGTCCAACCTTTGAAACTAACATGGATAGAAGCTCTTCTTTACTTTTCATTTCGTTGTCATGTGTGAAATCGTAAGATAGATAAACTTCATGTCCAACTTCAGGGATTCGTCTCATATTGTTCAATGTTCTTGTAGGGTGAGATTCATAAAAAATTGGTTCATCCCCCCCACCTTTTAACGTTGCTAAATGTTCAATTCTTCTAACGAATTGTGATAAGTCTTCACGATTATTTCCTTTTGTATGATAGAAGAACGTTAGAGGATGTTTAGAACTTGTGATAATAATGACCTTGGCAGCACCTATTTTATTTTGATAACGTGCTGAGATAGGACTAATATTATATGGATCTAAAACTTTTAACCAGTCTGAAGCGGTTAAGCTATCTCCTCGAACATCATCGAGTAGTAGTATCTCTTCTCCATTAACTTCATCAAACATATTTGTGCCTGCGGTCAGGACTGATTGCCAGTTTTGATCATTTAGTTTTGCTAACTGAATAAGACTTTTTGCTATCTCTTTTGCAAATGTTGACTTGCCAAGTCCAGAAGCTCCATATATGAATAAGATTGTCTTTTTAAACTCTCCGTTTTCCAGTTCATCTTTTGTTTTTGCGCACTTAATTTCTCCAATGCTTTTAATTGCGTCGTTTACTCTAACTTTATGAACTGTATAAAGAGTATGATATTGCTTATTGAGTAGTATTTCCTTTTTCGTAATATTCTCGTTCAGAATGTTATCTATTAATAAATCTATGTCCTCATAACTTTGCTGCACTTCTTTTTTTGCTTTACCTTTCAGCCAGCTTCCTTGTCTTTCGTGATAAACCTCTAAGTAGTTTTTACCTGTTAAAGTGAATACTTCATCAGGGCTGTATTGATACTTATCTTTATCTTTTGCATGAATAAGGTAAGCTAACAAGTTATCGTATCCATATCTACCAGATTTAGCTTTCTCAAGATATTGAGGTTCTAATCCGATTTTTACTGCTAAATCGGTTAGTGTAGCACCTTTTGAAAATTTTAGTAAGGCATGGATATGAGGTTCTTTTAGTTTGGAAGTTGTTGAATTAGTTACACTGTTAAAACCTACGGATGTGTCCTTGTCATGCTTAATTGCATATGCTTCAGAAACTATTGCCACTTCACTAGCTCTTCTGACTATTTCTTCAAGAATTTTTTCGACATTTTCGGACTTAATGAGCTCTTCATCCCAACCATTTTTCCAATAAGTCGTATCAAAGTATTGTGTAATTGCTACAGAAGTCAAAAGTGCTTCCTTCTTCTTTGAAGTCATTTATATTAAACCTTTCTTTTCTAACTATTCTTTAATTATTCTTTTAACTATTCTAGTGTTAGACCGTTGACAAGCCCAGTCTAACCACGCGTAAAGAATAATTAAAAATTAAATTTAGATACTCTTGGGGCTTTGCCCGAAACCCCAGCCTCTCCTGCCCGATGGATCCCCATCGAACCGAGAACGCTTGCCAATTCAACAAGGGACGGGGTAGTATTTTTCTTCGCTTCACTCCTTGCCGTTGGCATCGTTACGCTAAAAAAATCTCCACCCCTCAAGCCCTTGCGAATAGGCATTTTTCTGCTGGTAATGTCGTGCCGACACCTATACCGATGAATCCCTTAGGTAAGGTCAGTGTCGCGCTAAACAAGTGTAGCAGAAAAAACGCTAGCTATACCTTGAAAATAGCTCTTGCATCCGTTGATTTAACCGTTCTTCGTTTCTTACTTGAATATTGCGAAACATCTTGACAGAATCTCCCTCCAGTTGGAAATAGCCATATCCTCTAGGTTTTACGATAACTTCGGTTTTTTCCATATCAGGAAAAAGGAGTTGCCTGTTGTTTGTTGCTAGCAGAAAACTAGTTGATAAGGATATTACACAATTAAAATTGTAGCGCCCCGGAAGATCAGACATCAAGAAACGTTGACTCGATAAAATAATTCGTAAACCTAGGCTTCTACCCATACTATTCATCATTAACATCTTAGAAAGTACTTCTTTATGTTTTTTCTTATCTGTCTGTTCAAGATATGCAAGAAAGGCTTGCCATTCGTCAAAAATCAAGTAAAGATTATGAGAACTTTCTTCTTGTTTATTAAGTCTGTTTTCAAAGCGTTGGTAGACTGTTTCAAAAAGCTCTAAACAGTTAAATCCTCTTGCAACGTGGTTGCTAGTCATTGAAAACATCTCTTTATCTGCTTTAAAATCTAAAAAGTAAGCTTCAGCATCTGTATCATGAAATGAAATGAGTCCTAAAAGTCTTCTCAAAAAAGTAGATTTTCCCGAACCAGACGGGCCTGCTATTATCCAAGCGAAATATCGGTTTATGTCAACAGATTCAGAGGTTGGTTGACCTCTGCTATTGACTTCAAAAACATTTTTTATCATGCTAGAAGTCCTCCTCGTAACTGACTGTCGTCTGTCTTGTCATTCGATTGTACATTGCCTCTCCACGCGTTTTGACATCGAATTTAGCAACCCAGCCAGCTCCTGCGACAAGTTCAACAGTTAGTACATCTAATGCAAACTCACTAGTGTATTTAGAAAGAACCCCTGAGAAGTAGTTTTCTAATGATAATTGTTCATCATCATTTAAGTTGTTTGCTAGATAAACCCAAATATCTACACCACCAGTAGTAGCAGGTTTATAGTTTTTAACTGTAAATTCTTGTATAAGTTTTGATTGAGATGATTAACTACGTTTTGTAAGACAGTGGCCTTTCGGTCTTGTAATTGCTTATCAATTGTCTTGTTTAGTTGCCAAAAAATTAACTCTTGAATCAAATTTTTTAAAATTCTAACTTGATTTCCCGACAATAGGAGACATTGTTCCCACATGGATCCGTTGTTGTCAACAACCTCATTTGATAGTAGAAAAAACTGTCTCTTTAGATAAATGTACGTAACATTCAAACCTTGCCAAATAAGCAACGTAAGAATAAGATATAAGAATAATTTAAATAACATATGTTTCCCTCGTACATAGTGAGTAGTTATCATCTAAATGATGTAGATGATAACTCACTATGCTTATCACTTATTTCAATGAAATGTCACCAAGCTCAGTAACTAGAGCCAAGCCGATTGGTTGCTTCAACTTGTCAAGAACAAATGACAAGTCATACTTGTTAAGTACGATATCAGCGTTTATCAAACCATCTAAGTTCTCGTTTTGATAGTTTTTCAACTTGACTTTGAACGTTGGACAGTAAGCTTCTTGAGCAATACTAGCGAACTGATCGTAGAGTTTTTTATCTACGCATGTTAAAGATGCCCAGTGAAGTTGATTTTCTTGACCTTCATTTATGACCCCGTTGTTTGTATCGACTACTTTAATATCAGACGGGACATCAACAGAAGTTGATAAATCATCTAAAAATGCTTTTGAGTTATTGCGGTTACCTACAGTTATTTTTTTCTCTTTTGACATGTTAATGCCTCCTTTGAAAAATATACATGGTCAGACTATCGCGAATGCTGACGAGTGAGAGAGCTCTCTTAACTACCATTCTATAATACCATGTTTGCATAAATTTAAATGTACACATTCGTCATATTTCTCGTTGAAAAATTCATAAAATAAGTTATAATTTTGTTAAGGACAATAGAAGATAATGCAAACAATTTATAATTTAAGAAAGAGGTTTGATATGCTTGATTTTGATGAGAAACTTAGATGTTACGAACCATATATTAAGGTAACAGAAAGTTTAATTGGAGACAGGATAGTTGAAAACTATATCAAAAATAACTATGCTAGTATCATTGTAGAGCAATTTGAAGAGTATAAAAAGAATGGAATTTATAAGAGGGCAGGCGATTTTATCAAAGAAAAACTACAATCTGAATTAAAAAATCCCGATGCATTTTATAATGAGATAAAACGTGGAGAAAGTAAGGATGTTACGAACATTGTTCCTCAGTTGAAAGAATTTCCTGTTGTAAAGCGACGTCTTTCAGAGGTAGGTGCGCAATTTGATAAACGGATAGTTAATGTTAGAGACTCTTTAATACTAGGAAGAGAATTTTTATTAGGAAAAAATATATCCCGTAATTCTAATATGCTCCCCTTCCTTTTGTGGATTTTCGTAAATAATTATGATTATTCGAAAGTAACAAAATATGAAAGTGAGATTTTGAAAGATATCGCCCAAAAAATCAGATATAATCTGAGTGATATTGATGAAATTATTGATAATGATTTCGACATTCCCTTGCAAAATTATAAAGAGTTTATAGATATAAATAATTTTAAAAAAAGATGTGGAACCTTTGGATTTATATATTATATTAAATTATCTAAA
>JXRG01000089.1:0-235 GCA_000831085.1 Streptococcus sp. DBCMS | reverse complement strand
ATTGCAATAATCCATTCCACTAGTAGGCTCATCAAAAACATAAGTTTAGATTTTTTACATAGTACAGATGCAATTGCTACCCTTTGCTTTTGTCCACCTGACAAGCTCAATCACCGACTGCCCAAAATTTTTAGAGATTGCAATAATCCATTCCACTAGTAGGCTCATCAAAAACATAAGTTTAGATTTTTTACATAGTACAGATGCAATTGCTACCCTTTGCTTTTGTCCACCT
>JXRG01000088.1:0-235 GCA_000831085.1 Streptococcus sp. DBCMS | reverse complement strand
TTCCAGGACTGGTTTTGATATAGCACGTTTAAGTACCGACTTCTGAGCTACTAATTGATAATGGTCGCCCCAGCCAGATACCTTATCTGCTATCCATTTCAAGGTAATAATCCAAACACGAAACCAGTCCACGTTTTTCCAGGACTGGTTTTGATATAGCACGTTTAAGTACCGACTTCTGAGCTACTAATTGATAATGGTCGCCCCAGCCAGATACCTTATCTGCTATCCATTT
>JXRG01000087.1:0-238 GCA_000831085.1 Streptococcus sp. DBCMS | reverse complement strand
GACCAATTGGTTATGACAGCGACTTTTGTAAAACGTCGTGGCACCATAGCTGTGGTTGAAGCAAAGGCTGAAGTGGATGGCAAGCTTGCAGCCAGTGGTACCCTTACTTTTGCAATTGGGAACTAAGGAGGTTCTCCATGACCAATTGGTTATGACAGCGACTTTTGTAAAACGTCGTGGCACCATAGCTGTGGTTGAAGCAAAGGCTGAAGTGGATGGCAAGCTTGCAGCCAGTGGT
>JXRG01000086.1:0-238 GCA_000831085.1 Streptococcus sp. DBCMS | reverse complement strand
ACATATCTTAGTTTGTGCCTAGTAAACTTTGTTTCATAATCTAATTATATGTTATTTTCATTCCGTTTTTTTGTTCTTTTCAAAGCGTTATGAGGACTTGAACTTATTTTATAATTTTTAATTAGTAAAATGTTGAATTACATATCTTAGTTTGTGCCTAGTAAACTTTGTTTCATAATCTAATTATATGTTATTTTCATTCCGTTTTTTTGTTCTTTTCAAAGCGTTATGAGGACTT
>JXRG01000085.1:0-239 GCA_000831085.1 Streptococcus sp. DBCMS | reverse complement strand
TTTCAGAATCATGCAAATCCAAATCTTCCTGAATTTTGTAAATTCCGACCATACCATGCCAGACATTATTGCCCCAGTTTTTGAGGTCAGGGTCTAGCTGGTAACGGTCAATCAAGACTAGAAATTCCTGATCTGACAACTTTCAGAATCATGCAAATCCAAATCTTCCTGAATTTTGTAAATTCCGACCATACCATGCCAGACATTATTGCCCCAGTTTTTGAGGTCAGGGTCTAGCT
>JXRG01000084.1:0-239 GCA_000831085.1 Streptococcus sp. DBCMS | reverse complement strand
TATGGGCGTCTTTTCCCTATTTCTTTGTTTGTTTACTCCTAAGAAACTAAATTATGGTATAATATAAGGGAATTTCTAGAGAAAAGAGAAGGATTATGTAAATAGATAAAAAAATCAAAGAAAACTGAAAAAAAGTGATATATGGGCGTCTTTTCCCTATTTCTTTGTTTGTTTACTCCTAAGAAACTAAATTATGGTATAATATAAGGGAATTTCTAGAGAAAAGAGAAGGATTATGT
>JXRG01000083.1:0-240 GCA_000831085.1 Streptococcus sp. DBCMS | reverse complement strand
ATACCAGTTACAAACATTATTTATTATCTTTTTTCCTTATTGTCCTTGATTTTTCTTTTCTAATGTTTGGTGGGCAAATAGTAGAATTTATGCTGGTATCTCCCATTTTTGATATTCTTCAAATTTATTGTCTTTGGTGGTATACCAGTTACAAACATTATTTATTATCTTTTTTCCTTATTGTCCTTGATTTTTCTTTTCTAATGTTTGGTGGGCAAATAGTAGAATTTATGCTGGTAT
>JXRG01000082.1:0-241 GCA_000831085.1 Streptococcus sp. DBCMS | reverse complement strand
CAAGGACGCTATCTTGAAAGCTATCGCAGATGGCGATATCGAAGCGTCAGACTTGTTAGCTGACTTCTTTGCAGAGGAAAGCGATCAGGTCACCCCAGCTGAAGCGAAGACTCATTCTCAACTTTCTAGCCAAGACCAAGCTACACTTGCTGCAGCGGACAAGGAAGCTGCCGAGGAAACCAAGAAAGAGGAAGAAGCTAAGAAGGCAGCAGAAGCCAAAGCCCATAGCGAATTGTTGACA
>JXRG01000081.1:0-241 GCA_000831085.1 Streptococcus sp. DBCMS | reverse complement strand
TTTTGTGTGGTGGCGGCATTATCCAAATAAACAAGGGTTCATCATTGACTTGTTGATTTAAGATTTGAAAGTCTTGTTTGATGTCTTTTGCGTCTAGCAATATTGATAATAGGATTGCAAAGCCTCAAGAACAAGCGCCGGTTTTTGTGTGGTGGCGGCATTATCCAAATAAACAAGGGTTCATCATTGACTTGTTGATTTAAGATTTGAAAGTCTTGTTTGATGTCTTTTGCGTCTAGCA
>JXRG01000080.1:0-241 GCA_000831085.1 Streptococcus sp. DBCMS | reverse complement strand
TCTAATCGCTTATCTTCATTCAGATGAATTGGTCAATTTCGCCTGTTGAAGATATTTTACTAGAAACTTGAGTTATTTTTTTATACTCTTTTTAGTCTTGAATGGACTTATTAGTGATAATTATTTTATTTTTTTGGATTCTTCTAATCGCTTATCTTCATTCAGATGAATTGGTCAATTTCGCCTGTTGAAGATATTTTACTAGAAACTTGAGTTATTTTTTTATACTCTTTTTAGTCTT
>JXRG01000008.1:0-82225 GCA_000831085.1 Streptococcus sp. DBCMS | reverse complement strand
CAAGTTTTTTTAACCGCAATACACCATAGTCCGTACGGGATTCGAACCCGTGTTACCGCCGTGAAAAGGCGGTGTCTTAACCCCTTGACCAACGGACCTTGAGCTTTTCAACTCTTTCTATTATACCTACTTTTTTACCTTTGTCAAGAACTTTTTTCCTCTTTACCGAAATTCTGAAAAGATTAGGGAAAGAGCCAGTTAAACTGACTCCTTCTATTTATCTTGCCAATTAGTCGCACGTTCCTCTCCCCACCAGTAAGGGATCAATTCGGCAACCTTAATTGTTTTTCTTGTTTCGTAGTCCATCATGAACTCTGCTTCTTTATTCTCAGCATTCAATTCTAAGAGAAATTCTCTGCAAGCGCCACAGGGCATACCTGATCCTTCTCCGTAGGGAGGTTTATCTCGAAAGGCGAGGATTTTCTTAACTTTGGTCTGTCCTGAAAATTGATACATATTGAAGAGAGCTGCTCGTTCTGCACAGAGATGAAAAACGCCACAAGTGCCCTCCATACAAAATCCTGTGAAGATCTGACCATCTTCTGCTTCTACTGCAGCAACAACATGGTTAGCATAAACAAAGTCAGAAACTTCATGAGGATTGTATATGGCTCGTGCTTCTTCATACATTTTTTCCCACGTACCCATCGGAAGTCCTTTTTATTTAGAAATCTCTTTCAGCATGTTTTCAATATGCTGGATTGACTTTTCACGTCCGAGTAAGAAAATGGTGTCTGGTAATTCTGGTCCATGCATTTCACCTGAAACGGCAATACGAATCGGCATGAAGAGGTTTTTCCCTTTAATACCTGTTTCTTTTTGAACTGCTTTGATTTGTGGGAAGATGTTTTCTGTCACAAATTCCTCATCTGTCATTGCTTCTAGTTTCGCTTTGAAGGCTTCTAGAACAACAGGAACGGTTTCTCCTGCCATGACCTCGCGCTCAGCGTCTGTCAACTCTGGGAAATCTGAGAAGAAAAGATCTGTCAGCGGAACAATCTCATCAACTGACTTCATCTGTGGCTTGTAGAGTTCTACCATTTTTTCAGACTTGTCAGTCAAACGCCCTGCTTCTTCTAAGTATGGTTTTGCCATTTCAAAGATAGTAGCAAGTTCTGCTCTCTTGATGTAGTCGTTGCTCATCCAGTCAAGTTTCTTCTGATCGAAGGCTGCTGGAGACTTGCTGAGGCGGTTTTCATCGAAAAGTTTAATGAGTTCTTCACGAGAGAAGATTTCATCTTCGCCACCTGGGTTCCAACCAAGAAGGGCGATAAAGTTAAAGACGGCTTCTGGCAAATAGCCTTTTTTACGGTAGTCTTCGATAAACTGAAGGGTATTGGTATCACGTTTAGACAATTTTTTACCCGTTTCAGAGTTGATAATCAAAGTCATGTGACCGAATTCTGGGGCTTCCCAACCAAGAGCCTCATAAACCATAAGCTGTTTGGGTGTGTTGGCAATGTGGTCATCACCACGGATAACATGGGAAATCTGCATGTCGTGGTCATCGATGACAACTGCAAAGTTGTAAGTTGGATAACCATCTTTCTTTTGGATAACCCAGTCGCCACCGATGTTGCCACCTTCAAACTCGATATCACCTTTGACCATATCATGCCATTTGTAGATACCACACTCATTGACAGCCAAACGAACAGTTGGATGATCCCAGCTGCTTCACGTTCTGCGATGTAAGCTGCTTTTTCCTCTTCACTCATGCCAAGGTATTCATTGATGTAACGTGGTGTTTCGCCAGCTGCTTCTTGGCGTTCGCGCTCAGCCGCCAACTCTTCTTCTGTAACGTAAGATTTGTAGGCTTTTCCTTCGGCTAGCAATTGGTCGATGTATTTTTGATAGAGTTCCAAACGCTCTGATTGGCGATAGTTTTCATGAGTTTCTGGACTTTCATCCCAATCCATGCCCAACCAGCGAAGATTTTCAAGCTGTGAGCGTTCCCCATCCTCAACGTGACGTTTACGGTCAGTATCTTCGATACGAATGATAAAAGTTCCACCATGATGGCGTGCGTAAAGGTAGTTAAACAATGCTGTACGGGCATTTCCGATGTGTAGTAGTCCTGTTGGACTTGGTGCGTAGCGTACGCGGATATCTTTTGACATAGTTTCTCCTATAAAGTCTCTAGGCGTCTGCCTTTTTGCTTTCTATATTATATCACAAGTCTCGCTTGAGTCCAATGTCTAGGAATAAAGAGAGTAAAAAGAGTGGTCAAACCACTCTTTTCTTCTATTATAGACGTGCGTTAAGCTCTTTGCTCAATTCTTCAAATCCTGGTTTTCCAAGAAGGGCAAACATGTTACGTTTGTAGGCTTCAACACCTGGTTGGTCAAATGGGTTGATGGCATTCAAGTAACCTGAAAGGGCAATTGCCAATTCGAAGAAGTAGATAGTGTAACCAAGAGTGAAAGCATCTTGCTCAGGAAGAGTTACGTACATGTTTGGTACGTCACCGTCAGTGTGAGCAAGAAGAACACCGTCAGTCGCTTTTTTGTTTACAAAGTCAACGTCTTTTCCTTGAAGGTAACCAAGTCCGTCAAGGTCTTCTTCCAAAGTAGGAATGATCACGTTCTTACGTGGTTTGTCAACACGGACAACTGTTTCAAACATGATACGAGTTCCTTCTTGGATAAATTGACCCAATGAGTGCAAGTCAGTTGAGAAGTTAGCTGAAGTTGGTAGATTCCTTTTTGGTCTTTCCCTTCTGACTCACCAGCCAATTGTTTCCACCATTCTGAGAAGTATTGAAGTGATGGTTCGTAGTTTACCAAGATTTCAGTAGCGTAGCCTTTACGGTAAAGGATGTTACGAACCGCTGCGTATTGGTAAGCTTCATTTTCAGCAATCTTGTCTGAAGTGTAGTCTTTACGAGCTGCGTTCGCACCTTCCATAAGGGCTTTGATATCTGCACCTGATGCAGCGATTGGAAGCAATCCAACTGCTGTCAATACTGAGAAGCGTCCACCGATGTCATCTGGAACTACAAATGTTTCCCAACCATTAGCATCTGCTTCAACCTTAACAGCACCTTTTTGGCGGTCAGTTGTTGCGTAGATACGTTTGTTGGCTTCTTCTTGACCGTATTTCTTAACCAAGAGTTCTTTGAAGACACGGAAAGCGATAGCTGGTTCTGTTGTTGTACCTGATTTAGAAATCACGTTTACTGAAAAGTCTTTGTCAGCTACGTACTCTACCAAGTCAGCAAGGTAAGTAGATGAGATTGAGTTTCCAGCGTAAAGGATTTGTGGCGCTTTGCGTTCTTCTTTTGTTTGCAAGTTCGCAAAGTGGTGGTTCAAGAAGTCGATAGCTGCTTTGGCACCAAGGTAAGATCCACCGATACCGATTACAACCAAAACTTCGCTGTCTGATTTGATTTGCTCAGCAGCTTTCAATATGCGGTCGAATTCTTCGCGGTCATAATTTTCAGGAAGGTCCAACCAACCCAAAAAGTCGCTACCAGCACCAGTTCCTTTACGGATCAATTCGTCTGCAGCTGTTACTTGTGCTTGCATGTATTCCACTTCATGTGGGGCAACAAATTTGTCTAAAACTTTTGAATAATCAAATTTAATATGTGACATGATAATCCTCCAAAATTTCTTCTTTTCTATCATAACGCTTACCTTCGATTTTTTCAAGCTTTTTTATTGAATTTGCCCAATTTTTATCAGAATTCAAACGTTTGCGTAAATTTGCTAAAATATAAAAAATCTGAAAGGGCGAATAAAAACGGCTAGAGACTCTAACCGTTACAATTCATTTAATAAATACTCAAATAGTTCTAAATTGCCGTCTTCTTCATTGACCAGGAACTCTGGGTGCCACTGCAAGCCGATGATACGATGCTCGTCGACAGACTCAATCGCTTCGATGGTCTGGTCTCTTGGATCAATAGCAGTCACACGGAAATTAGGCGCCAGGTCTTTGATGCTTTGACGATGGACTGAATTGACTTGACTTTCTTTGCCAAACAACTTAGCCACCACGCTTCCTTCTACTGTCTCAATAGTATGAGATGTCCCAAAAGGCAAGCCTTGCCAGTGACCTTCAATTTCTTGGTGGAGAGTGCCACCAAAAGCAACATTGACCAGCTGAACCCCACGACAGATTGCCATAATTGGTTTATTCTGACGAAGCGCTTCTTTCAAGAGGGCTAGTTCAAACTCATCGCGTACAAGGTTGTAATCATCGCTCTCAATGGTCTTTTTCTCTCCATAAAACTGAGGATGGACGTTTTGCCCACCTGTCAAGATGAGTTTGTCAATCATTTCTACATAATCGCGAACAATGGACTCATCCCCTACAGGAATTACTAAAGGAAGACCACCGACTTGACGAATGCTCTCTGCAAATTTACAGGATACAGATGAGTGGATGTTTTTCCCTTCTGCATCTACAGGACATAGGTTTGCAGCAACTCCTACAACCGTTCTAGCCATGATGTGTCTCCTTTCGATTTTCTTGCGACAGTCTTATCTTATCACTCCACCCCTTTCCTGTCTAATATGTTTTTTTAAAGACCGTGATAAGTATTTTTTATGGACAAGAAAAAGCTGCCCAACGAGGACAACTTCTTTTTTATTCAAAGACAAATTGATTGTGATACAGTTCTGAATAGAAACCGCCGAGTTTGAGCAACTCGTGATGATTTCCACATTCAATGACCTCTCCATCTTTGAGGACAATAATCTGATCGGCATTGAGGATGGTCTTGAGACGATGGGCAATGACAAAACTGGTTCGTCCTGCTACAACTGCCTCCATGGCATGTTGAATCTTGCTTTCTGTTACGGTGTCCACATTGGAAGTCGCTTCATCTAAAATTAGGACTTGAGGATCTGTCATCAAGGTCCGAGCGATGGAAATCAATTGTTTCTGCCCAGTCGAGAAGATATTTTGCTCATCATCAATAAGGGTATCATACTTGTCAGGCAAGCTTTCGATGTAGTCATGAATATGAGTTGCCTTTGCAGCTGCTTCGACCATTTCCTGACTGGCATCTGGCACACCGAAGCGGATATTATCCCGAATCGTTCCACTAAACAAGACCGAATCCTGCAAGACAATCCCGACCTTGCTCCGCAGGCTGTCCAAGTCGTAGTCACGGATGTCTTTGCCATCAAAAGAAATGCTACCTGCATCCACATCGTAGAAACGATTGATGAGGTTCATGATGGTTGTTTTCCCCGAACCAGTCGGGCCTACAACTGCTATCATCTGCCCCTTAGGAGCTGAAATGCTAACATCTTTTAAAATCGGCTTGTCTGGCACATAAGAGAAATCAATGTGACTGATTTCAACACCTTCTCGCAATTCCGTAAAGGCAGGTGCATTTTGTGGGCGCATCTCTTCTTCTGCATCGAACATTTCTTGGATACGATCCGCTCCGGTAAAGGCCAACTGGAGGCTCCCCCAACTCGCAGCCACCTGGATAATTGGCTGGTAGTACTGCTGAGAAAATTGGGTAAACATGACAATCAAACCTAGGGCTGTCGTTGTTTCGATACTTGGATCGTTCAGCAAGACCGCAGAACCTGCAAAAATAACGATAGCTGTGTTAACCAAGCTCATCCCATTCATAACTGGAAAGAGGATTCCTGAGAACATTCTCCCTTTAAAGGTTGCCTTACGCACGCGCTCATTTTGCTCCACAAAGCCTGCTACAATGTCGTCTTGAATTCCTTGTACGATAACAGCTTTCTGTCCAGAAATACTCTCATCCATGTAGGCGTTGAGTTTCCCAACCTCTTTTTGCTGGAGATTAGTGTACTTGCGGGCCATCTTCACGATGAAAACCAACATGAGAAAGGCCACTGGGGTGCTGGCTACTGTTATCAGGGCTAGCGTCACATTTTTTGAAAACATGACAAAAATCAAACCGATGTACAGAGCAATATTGCTCATGACCTGAACTAGGCTTTCATTGAAGGCTTGAAGGATGTTGTCCAAGTCACTCGTGAAGCGAGAAAGGATATCGCCATCCTGATGGCGGTCAAAGAAAGAAACCGTTAAACGAGAAAGTTTGCCAAAGAGGCCCTTACGCATCTCATTTGTCGACTCGGCAATCACACGGGTCATCAAGGTCATGTAAATCAAGCTAGACACTACCAAAGTAAGGACAACCATGGCTAGATTCTGCATCAGAGCTGATAAACTCTGCCAGGCTAGTTCAGAAGTTCCATTTTGATAAGCCAGCACTAGGTTAGCGAGCTCCGTGACTGCTTGACCTGAAAAAACAGGAAAGAGGGATTGGGCAATCGTCGCAACTGCAACCATCAGAATCACAATGACAAAGGAGAACTTGTAAACTTTAAAATAATTCCAGAAAAATCGAACGGTTTTCATTTTATTCCTCCTTTCCCTTTTGTGTTTCGTAGATTTCGCGGTAGACGGCATTGTTAGCTACCAAATCTGCATGCCGTCCTTCTCCAATCAAGCGTCCTTGGTCCAAGACCAAAATCTTGTCTGCATGGACGACTGAACTGATCTTTTGAGCGATGATAATCGTGGTCGTCCCTTTCAGGTCTTTATTCAAAGCTTCCTGTACGAGTCTTTCTGACTTAGCATCCAAGGCTGAAGTCGAATCGTCAAAAATCAGGATACGGGGATTGCTGACAATCCCACGGGCAATGGACATCCGTTGTTTTTGTCCACCAGAAAAATTGGTGCCTCGTTCTTCGACCTGACTCTCAAATTTATTTTCCATGCGTCCGATAAATTCACTGGCTTGGGCAATCCGTGCTGCACGTTCCATTTCTGACACGCTGGCATTGCCTTTCCCTTGACGAAGATTATCTGCAATGGTTCCGCTAAAGAGAATAGCACGTTGCAAGACAATGGAAACTGTTTTACGTAAGGTTCCCTCGCTGACGTCTCGAATATCCTTGCCACCAATCTTGATAGATCCCTCCTGTGGATCAAAAAGTCGTGGAATCAACTGAGCTAGGGTGGACTTCCCTGCTCCAGTCGCCCCAACCACACCAACCATCTGACCAGGCGTAATATCAAAGGTTACATTCTTCAGCATAGGCTCATCGTCATTGGGATAGGTAAAGGTCACATTTTCAAAAGAGAGACTTCCTTCTAACTCTTCTTCTGGGAGTTCTTTAAAGGTCATCGCTGGCTCGGTATCTAGAATCTCGCGGATACGACGCAAGGAAATCATGGCACGGCTGACAGAATTTCCTAAAAACCCAACCATGATAATAGTAAAGATAATCTGGCTGAGATAGTTGATAAAGGAAGCAATCGAACCCACTACAGATGGATCTGACTGAGCCATTCCGGACACTAACCAGATTGAGAGGAAGACCGCTCCATAGCCGACTAGCATCATAACGGGTTCTATAACTGAGAAGGCATAACCGATATAAAGATTTTGGCCGAGAAGTTCATCAGAAACATCGGTAAATTTGGCAAACTGCTCTTTTTCCTGTACAAAGGATTTGACCACGCGCACACCACGTAGATTTTCTTTGGCGATAGCATTGATCCGTTCAAGAAGGGTTTGAAACTTAGCAAACCGTGGTCCCATCATTCCCATCATGATGGCAGTTAGTGCAAAGATTAGGAGCACCATGAGGACAATCACCCACCAAAGTGACGGAAGAGTGTGAACCGCCAAGATAAAGGAACCGATAAAGAGAAGAGGGAGACGGAAGAGAATTTGAAAAGCCATCATCACCACGTTCTGAATTTGGTTGATATCATTGGTCATTCGGACGACAAGATTACCCGCATTAAACTGCTCGATATTAGCATAAGAAAAGGTCTGGATCTTGCGAAAGGCGTCTTCCCGAAGATCCGAAGACACTCCTTGAGCAATATAGGCTGCAAGCGTTACATTGACCCCGCCTGCAACCAGACCGACTAGGGCTACCCCTATCAACCAAGCGCCGATACTATAAATAGCCTCATTTTGTCCGGCCAACAAAGCTCTAACACCTCTTGCAAATAGCGTGGTTGCAAGAGCGAGCTCGCAACCATCAAGCCTGTCATCATTAGGGATGCCATGGCCTGCCATTTATAGGTTTTTAATTTTTTAATGAGCATATTTCCTCCTAATAAAATAGATAAAGGGAGCGACATCCTGCGTCAGCTCCTTCTCATTCGTTCATATTGATGCTATTCTAGCAAAAAAGAGGCATCTTGTCAAAGAAGTCTCCTTATTATAAATTAGTACGCTTTCATCTACAGGTGATGCATGAAAAGGCTTTTTATGGTAAAATGAAAGGAAGAACTCTTACAAGGAGGAAAAGATGAAGAAACAAACCATCGCTGTCTTGGGTCCTGGTTCTTGGGGAACTGCCCTTTCGCAGGTCCTAAACGACAATGGACACGAGGTTCGAATTTGGGGAAATATTTCTGACCAAATTGATGAAATCAATAACCAGCATACAAACAAACGCTACTTCAAAGATATCCTACTCGACGAAAAGATCAAAGCCTATCATGACTTGGAAGAAACACTAAGGGATGTGGATGCTGTTTTATTTGTAGTCCCAACAAAAGTAACGAGACTGGTTGCCCAACAAGTAGCAAAGGTGCTTGATCACAAGGTTGTCATCATGCATGCCTCCAAAGGCTTGGAACCAGATAGCCACAAACGCCTATCAACCATTCTTGAAGAGGAAATTCCAGCTGACCTTCGTAGTGATATCGTCGTTGTTTCAGGACCTAGTCACGCTGAGGAAACGATTGTACGCGATATTACCTTGATTACCGCAGCCTCCAAAGACCTTGAAACTGCTCAGTACGTACAAAATCTCTTTAGCAATCACTACTTCCGTCTCTATACTAATACAGATGTTATCGGAGTTGAAACCGCTGGTGCTCTCAAAAACATCATCGCAGTTGGCGCTGGGGCACTACATGGACTAGGATTTGGCGACAATGCCAAGGCGGCTATCATTGCCCGTGGCTTGGCTGAAATCACCCGTCTAGGGGTCGCTCTTGGAGCTAATCCTCTGACTTATAGCGGTCTTTCTGGAGTTGGAGATTTGATCGTAACTGGGACATCTGTCCACTCTCGTAACTGGAGGGCTGGTGATGCTCTCGGTCGCGGAGAATCCCTCGCAGACATCGAAGCAAACATGGGTATGGTCATCGAAGGCATTTCAACAACTCGAGCAGCTTACGAACTGGCTCAGGAATTGGGTGTCTACATGCCAATCACACAAGCTATTTACCGAGTCATCTACGAAGGCGTCAATATCAAAGAAGCAATCACTGACATCATGAGCAATGAATTTAAAGCAGAAAACGAATGGTCATAGACCCTTATAGAAAGGAACATCATGAAACAAAAAGTCAGAAAAGCAGTCATCCCTGCAGCTGGATTGGGAACTCGCTTCCTCCCAGCAACTAAGGCCTTGGCCAAGGAAATGTTGCCAATCGTAGACAAGCCAACTATCCAGTTTATCGTTGAAGAAGCCCTCAAGTCTGGAATCGAAGATATCTTGGTTGTTACAGGTAAGTCAAAACGTTCCATCGAGGACCACTTCGATTCAAACTTCGAATTGGAATATAACCTCAAAGAAAAAGGGAAAACAGATCTTTTGAAGCTGGTTGATGAGACAACTGGCATGCGCCTGCATTTTATCCGCCAAACGCATCCACGTGGTCTCGGCGATGCTGTTTTACAAGCCAAGGCTTTCGTCGGAAATGAACCTTTTGTCGTTATGCTTGGTGATGATTTGATGGATATCACAGACGAAAAGGCTGTTCCACTTACCAAACAACTCATGGATGACTACGAGCGTACCCACGCGTCTACTATCGCGGTTATGCCAGTCCCTCATGACGAAGTATCTGCCTATGGGGTTATTGCTCCGCAAGGCGAAGGAAAAGACGGCCTTTACAGTGTTGAAACCTTTGTTGAAAAACCAGCTCCAGAGGATGCTCCTAGCGACCTTGCTATTATCGGACGCTACCTCCTCACGCCTGAAATTTTCCAAATCCTCGAAAATCAAGCTCCAGGTGCAGGAAATGAAATTCAGCTGACAGATGCAATCGATACCCTCAATAAAACACAACGTGTATTTGCTCGTGAGTTCAAAGGGGCTCGTTACGATGTCGGAGACAAGTTTGGCTTTATGAAAACCTCCATCGACTACGCTCTCAAACATCCACAAGTCAAAGACGACTTGAAAGACTACCTCATCCAACTTGGGAAAGAGTTATCTGAGGAGAAATAGAAGAAAAACAAGGCTCTTAAATAAGGGCTTTGTTATTTTGTTGAAGCTTGCAATAAAAAAGCCATCTTTACAGATGACTTATTAGCAACTGAATCGGTACTCGCTTTTAACTATCCCATCCCTACACATAACTCATTCCTTTGTAGAAAAGGAAAACGGCTAGTGCGACAAAAAGTAGGGTTGCTCCAATTCGCTGGCTGGTACTATACATCCGTCTTTCTCCTCTAACTGGAAAAATAACTGCTAGAAAGGCACCGCCTACTGCACCGCCAATATGCCCTGCTAGGCTGATTCCTGGAATCAGAACACTTCCAATGATATTTATCACGAAAAGCGTCAGGTAGGATTGCCCCAACTGCTGGATATAGGGGTTGCGAGTTGCGTAACGCAAGACGATAATCGCAGCAAATAACCCATAGAGAGAAGTGGATGCCCCTGCTGCTACAACTTTCGGTGTGAAAGCAAACACAAAGAGATTGCCCATCATTCCAGATAAGAGATAGAGAAAGAAGAACTGCTTGGAGCCGAAAATTTCCTCCACCTGTCGTCCAAGAAAGTAGAGAGAAAGCATATTGACAATAAAATGTTCCCACCCGATATGCACAAATATAGCTGAAAAAAGGCGCCAAATCTGCTCAGGGAACAGGCGAATGATCGGTCCATACATGGCTCCAAACTGAAGCAAGGTATCTGCTCGTTCAAAATTTAAACCTGTAAGAACCAACATCAAGAGGAATACCAATGCTGTCACTAGGAGGAAGAAACTAGTCACAGGATAACGTTTATCAAAGATTTCCTTCATAGATTAGCACCTCCTGGACGGGAATATCATGGTCTTCCAAGTTAAACCCCTGAACTTGACAAGGATAGATTGTACTCATGGTATGCCCAGCAAAATGTTCCAGATAGCGGTCATAATATCCTCCACCATATCCGATCCGATAGCCTTCTGTCGTAAAAGCTAGCCCTGGAACATGAATCAAATCAATCTGAGACGGTTCCACCACTTCCAAGTCTCCTTGCGGTTCCAGTAAACCAAAGGAAGTTTTTGCCAACTGCTGCGGATCGTAGACCACAAACTCCATGCGCCTCTGGGGATAGGTTTTGGGTATCAGGACCTTCTTGCCGTCCTTCAGCGCCTGCTCGATCAATTCTTGCGTTTGAAATTCATGAGGGAAGGAGAGATAGGTTGCGATGGTCTTAGCTTCTTGGTAAAAGGGGTGATGTAAGAAACGCTCGGTTAAAGTTCGATCCATAGCCTGTTTTTGTTCTTGAGATAAAGCCTTCATTTCTTGCAAAATTTTCTTGCGTAGTTCTGCTTTCATAGACAATTCCTCTACTCTGTTGCCTTCTTTTTCAGGAAACTAGAGACCGCTTCCACCCCAACGGCTAAGGCTTCTTCCTTAGGACTCATCTGAGGGTGATGAAGGGCGTAGGGACTATCGATACCTAGCCAAAACATAACGCCATCTACCTTCGAAAGGAGATAACCAAAGTCCTCACCAGTCATAGCAGGCTCGATATCAATCAACTCGACTCCCTCTTTTTCTTCAAAGAAGTCCATCAGTTCACGCGCCAAGGCTGGATTGTTCTCCACAGGTAGGTAGCCTCCTTGTTTGAGTTCCACTTCGACTTCCATATCAAAGGCTGCTGCAACTCCTTCTGCGACTGTCTTGACTCTCTTTTGTACCAAGAGGCTCATGTCCTGAGTCAAGGCACGAATAGTTCCGTGTAAAAATGCTGTGTCTGTAATGACATTGTTGGTTGTTCCAGCTTGGAAAACACCAAATGTCACCACTGCTCCCTCGATTGGATTGACATTGCGGCTGACAACTGACTGTACTTGGGTTACAAAGTAACTAGCAGCCACCAAGGCGTCATTGGCTTCATGCGGAAAGGCTGCGTGTCCTCCTTTTCCTTTGAAACGAATCTTCACCTCACAAGTCCCTGCAAAGAGAGTGTGTGTATTGGTCGCAATCTGTCCAACTTTTAAATCTGGACGAACATGGAGACCATAAAACTGGTCTGGCAACCAATCTCCAAAAGCACCGTCTTCATACATGAGCATACCACCAGCTTCATTTTCTTCAGCAGGCTGAAATAGGAAGAGCAAGTTATTCTTGGGTTGCTCCACAAGGGCGAGTTCGAGACAGCCCAAGGCAATGGTCATATGAAAATCATGGCCACAGGCATGCATGCGACCTTGGTGTTGAGAAGCAAAAGGTAGACCTGTTTGTTCGACAATAGGCAGACCATCAATGTCTGTTCGCCAACCAATGGTTCGCTCCGGCTGGCTTCCCTGCAGGTAGACCAAAATTCCTGTCCGCCAAGTACGAATTTGAACAAAATCCTTGTCCGTAGTCAATTTCTCAATCACATCCAGCAAATAAGCATGAGTCTTGAACTCCTCCAAGCCAATCTCTGGAATCTGGTGTAAATCTCGTCTAGTCTGAATCAAATCTAACATCTATCGATCCTCCTTTTGATAGAAGAAAGAGGCTGGAAAAAGGTTCCGCCTCTTTTTTACTTTTACAATTACAAGGTACGAAGCGCATCCTCTAGCGCTATTTTTTGTTGGGTTTGAGCATCAATTTCTTTGATGATACGAGCTGGAACACCTGCTACTACAACGTTTTCTGGAACATCTTGGGTAACAATAGCTCCTGCTGCAACAACTGAACCACTGCCGATTTGCACCCCTTCGATAACCACTGCATTGGCACCGATAAGAACATTGTCTCCGACACGGACTGGTTCAGCACTAGCTGGCTCAATCACACCTGCCAAAACTGCACCTGCACCAACGTGGCTGTTTTTCCCAACGATAGCACGACCTCCAAGGATGGCACCCATGTCAATCATGTTCCAGCACCGATTTCAGCACCGATATTGATAACAGCTCCCATCATGATAACAGCATTGTCACCAATTTCAACCTGGTCACGGATAATAGCACCTGGCTCGATACGAGCGTTGATAGCACGTTTGTCTAGCAAAGGAACTGCAGAATTACGAGCATCTTGCTCGACAACGTAATCTTGATTTTCTACCAAACCTTCAAGAAGCGGAGCCACGTCCTTCCAGTCTCCGAATAGGACATTCCCTAGTTTGACAACAGAGCTAGGTACAGCAGTTGCGAGTTGTCCCTCAAAAGTTACTTTGACACTGGTTTTCTTTTCAGCATTCGCGATAAATTGGATAATTTCTTGAGCGTTCATTTTTGTAGCAGTCATAGGCGCCTCCTGGTTCGTTATAATGATACCTATTCTACCAAAAAAGGCTTCAAATTTGAAGCCTCAACTATCAAATAATCATCTTTACTTGGTTTGTTTTGCTTCTTCTACAGATAAGAAAATCATCGGAATGATAATCAACACCATAGCTAAGGCCAAAAAACCATCCATGACCAATCCCAGAAAAAGAACACTTAATAAAGCTGAAGAGAGCGGTTCGCTAGCACTCACCACCGATACAACCAGCGGGGAAACGAGGGACACGGCCTTCATAGATAGAAAGAAGGCAAAAGCAGTACCAAATACAGCAATCGTCAGACAAATCAGCACACTTACCAGATCCACTTGAAAACTTATCCTATAAATAGGGTAAAGAAAATTACTAAAGAGTCCTGCCAGAATCATCCCCCAACCAACAGTTGGAACGAAACCGTAGCGCCGTGCAAAACGTTGGGGCAGGATAACATTAAACATGACCCCTACTGCACTAAGCAAACCTGTCACTAGAGCCAAAGGTGTCATGGACAACTGGGACAAGTCCCCTTTTGTGGCCATCAAAAAAACACCTAGCATGGCAATCAAAACATAGAGCACAGCTGTAATCGAAGCCTTCTTCTGGTAAACGATTCGATTGTAAAACAGGATAAAAACTGGGCTGATAAATTGTAAAATGGTTGCCGTCGTCGCATTGGAATACTCAACACAAAGATAAAAGAAAAACTGCACAGAAAAAATACCTAGAATAGCATAGGCTAAAAAAGGTAGATAATTTTTCTTATCACGCCAGATGTCCAACAAGTGGCTACGCAACTGAAAGGCAGATAGGCCTAAAACCAAACTCCCCGCCACTAGTAAACGCATAGAAGTAATCCATCCAGAAGACACTGGATAATGAGTGAAAAAATATTCTCCTAAAATCCCACAAATTCCCCAGATTAGGCCTGAGAGTAGCGAGTATAGTGTTCCCTTAACAATCTTTTTCTGATAATGATTCATATTATTATTGTAACACGAAACCAACAAAGAAAAAAGTAGCAACAAGGAGAAATTACTAACCTTGCTACTACTCTTTCTTAACGATTAAATAGACGTGAACGTCCTGAAGAACCACTTTGAGTATTCCCACTCGAACTTGAACTTCCAGAGCTACTGCTTGAACTTGAGCTTGGAGGAGTCACTGCTGGAATGCTCCCTAGAATATTCTTCCATGCGTTCAGATAATCTGCATCGCTTCCTCCAATAGCAAAGCGATAGGTGGTCACTGGGGCGCCTTCTTTAGTCGCCCAGTAGCTCGTTACTGTTGATCCAGAAACTTCTATTTCTTTCCCATTGATGGAAACCTTGCCTGGTTTTTGCCCTGTAGAACGAAGAACTTGTGACTTGGTCACACTTGGATCCAGGTTAAAGCGCTCATTCCCCCATATTCCAGGTTCAGCTTGCTGGATAGCATTGACCAAGTGGGCCATATAGTTGGCATTGCGGTAGTGGCCTGCTCCTTTGGCTAGCGGTCGGTTGTCGTCGTGACCTAACCAGCCACCCAAAGTCAAGCGAGGTGTAGAAAGCATTAGCCACATATTTTCATCTTCATTGGTCGTACCAGTTTTTCCGATCCAGTCAGCACGAGCTAGGGATGGATTGATAGTCGTCAAATCCGTCTGGAAACTTGAGGTAATCCGAGACGAGATAACATCCCGAAGGAGACTTTGCATGATGGTTGCTGTCGCTTTTGAATAAACTTGGACAGGCTCGTCCTTGTGCTCGTATACCACTCGACCATCCGTTGACTCAATCTTCGCGATCATATGTTTCTTATGGTAAACTCCGTTGTTGGCTAGAGTCTGATACCCGTTGGTATGCTGGGCAACTGTAACGTCAATCCCCCCACCCATCGGTAAACTTTCAATCCCATATTCTGGGATTTCGTAACCCATTTTTTCCATATAGCCTTTGACATCAACCCCCTTCTCTCGAAGCGTACGATACGTCCAGTAGGCTGGGATATTCCATGAGTAGTTAAGGGCTTCTCCCAATGTCATCATGCCCGTACCAGGACTATTGACATACATGATGGGATTCCCGTTTGAGAAGTTGGTAGGATAGTTTGACAAGATACTTGCACTTCCCATCAAACCTTGGTCAATAGCGATACCATAGGCCAATATAGGTTTTGTGGTTGAAGCTGGAGAACGCTTGGTATCGATAGCGTGATTGTTCTGATTTTCTTGATAATTACGACCACCAACAAATCCAAGGATAGCTCCCGTTTGGTTGTCCATGAGGACATTCCCCACCTCAGGCTGGCCTGTCGAATCATCTAGCAAATAGCCGTAGGTCGCAACCGCATTTTGCATCGCAGCATGAACATTTTTATTGATAGTTGTCGTAATCTTATATCCACCATTTTCAATTTCCTTAGTGGCTAAATCGCGATAGGATTTCTGAATGGACTCATTCTTTAATTCTTGCGCAGAAACATTATCTCGTTGGATGAGGTAGTCGTACATGCGGTCAGTAGCTTCTGCCAAGGTTGCATAGTAGAGATAGTCACGCGAAGTCCCACTAACGCTACCAGATGGTAGGAAGTCTTTCTTGAAGTCATAATCTTTGTACTTATCGTAGTCTTCCTGACTTAGAGCCCCTGTTCGGTACATATTGTAGAGGACATCCTTGGCACGCTTAATTCCCAAAGCCATATCCTCATCGCTCTTCATACTGCCGTCAGATTCATAAGGAGAATAACTAATCGGACTCTGTGGCAATCCTGCGATAAAGGCTGCTTGAGGGACCGTTAAATCCGAAGCATTGACCCCAAAGATTCCTTCTGCAGCCTGCTGGGCACCTGCAATATTTTGACCTTTATGATTGCGACCAAAAGGAGCAATGTTAAGGTAGGTTGTCAAAATCTCATCCTTACCCATGGCCCGTTCTAAAGCTAGAGCATCAATAATCTCTTTAGCCTTACGAGCCAGAGTTGGAGCATCCCCCACCACTTGCTGCTTGATGACCTGCTGCGTCAAGGTCGAACCACCACTAGACGAGCCTAGACCGACAAAGGTTCCCAAGGTCGCACGAATAACGGCCTTAGGCACAACTCCCTTGTGCTCATTGAAATGCTCGTCCTCTGTCGCAACAATAGCTTTCTTAAGATTGTCTGAGATAGCATCTGAAGCGACTGAAGTGCGCAATAAATCGCCCTCGATCGAGGCAATGGTACTGCCGTCAGAATAAGTGATTTCTGAGATAGAGGCAATATCCTTCACTTGCTTGACCAACTCTTCTGCTTGAGGTACCTGGCCTTGTCAAATAGAGCGACTCCATAACCCATAGCCACACCAGCGCCAAATAGTCCACCGATAAAACCTAAGATAAAGAGAGTGTTAAAAACTATTTTAAACCCACTCAAAACCTTAGCAAAAATAGACCCTGCCCTTCTAACTTTATCAGAAGAGGTTCCCTTTTTACTGGTTTTCTTATTAGCTAGTTTTTCTGCTAGTCTTTTCTTCCATTTTGCAATTCGTTGCATTAGCTGCTGGGAAAAATGCAGCATGTTTGTTTTTAATTCATTAATTCTTTCTTTCATGAATGTCCTCGCTTTCTCTATTATACCATAAAAGGGAAACTTTCAATAAAATAGCCACTTTCTTCCCTATTACACTAGGCTATTAATCGAGTTTGTGATACAATAGGTAGAAACAATATTTTATAAAGGAGAAAAGACACATGCACATTTTTGATGAGCTAAAAGAGCGTGGTTTGATTTTTCAAACGACTGATGAAGAAGCTTTGCGTAAAGCCCTAGAAGAAGGTCAAGTTTCTTATTATACTGGCTACGATCCAACTGCTGACAGCCTTCACCTAGGCCACCTTGTCGCAATCTTGACAAGTCGTCGCTTGCAGCTAGCAGGTCACAAACCTTATGCGCTCGTTGGCGGTGCTACAGGTCTCATCGGAGATCCGTCCTTCAAAGATGCTGAGCGTAGTCTCCAAACAAAAGACACAGTAAATGGCTGGGTCAAGTCTATCCAAGGACAACTTTCTCGTTTTCTTGACTTTGAAAATGGTGAAAACAAGGCTGTCATGGTCAACAACTACGACTGGTTTGGTAGCATCAGCTTCATTGACTTCCTCCGTGATATCGGAAAATACTTCACTGTCAACTACATGATGAGCAAGGAATCTGTGAAAAAACGGATCGAGACAGGGATTTCTTACACTGAGTTTGCTTACCAAATCATGCAAGGATATGACTTCTACGTCCTTAACCAAGAGCACAACGTCACACTACAAATCGGTGGTTCTGACCAGTGGGGAAATATGACAGCTGGTACCGAATTGCTTCGTCGTAAGGCTGACAAGACTGGTCACGTTATCACAGTGCCACTCATTACAGATGCAACTGGTAAGAAATTTGGTAAATCTGAAGGAAACGCAGTCTGGCTCAATCCTGAAAAGACTTCTCCATACGAAATGTACCAATTCTGGATGAATGTTATGGACGCTGACGCTGTTCGCTTCTTGAAAATCTTTACTTTCTTGTCACTGGACGAGATTGAAGACATCCGCAAACAATTTGAAGCGGCGCCACACGAACGCTTGGCTCAAAAAGTCTTGGCTCGTGAAGTCGTGACTCTTGTTCACGGAGAAGAGGCCTACAAAGAAGCCCTCAACATCACTGAGCAACTCTTTACTGGAAACATCAAAAACCTTTCTGTCAAAGAACTCAAACAAGGACTTCGTGGAGTGCCAAACTACCAAGTACAAGCAGACGAAAACCACAATATCGTGGAACTCCTTGTGTCATCTGGTGTCGTTAACTCAAAACGCCAAGCCCGTGAAGATGTCCAAAACGGAGCCATCTACGTCAATGGCGACCGCATCCAAGACCTTGACTATGTCTTGAGTGACGCAGATAAGTTAGAAAACGAACTGACTGTTATCCGCCGCGGGAAGAAGAAATACTTCGTCCTTACATATTAAAAAGCAGACTGGAGGCATTTGCCATCCAGTCCTTTTTTTGCTAGACTAAAACTATGAATACAAACCTCAAACCAAAACTCCAGCGCTTTGCTACCGCAACTGCATTTTCCTGCCCCATCTGCCAAGAAAATCTGACCTTGATCGAAACTAGTCTCAAGTGTAGCAATCGCCATTCTTTTGACTTGGCAAAATTTGGCTATGTCAATCTGGCTCCTCAAATCAAGCGATCTGCCAACTACGACAAGGAAAATTTCCAAAACCGCCAACAAATCCTAGAGGCTGGTTTTTATCAGGCTATCTTAGAAGGCATTTCTGACCTACTAGCGACTAAATCATCTGCAAAAACTGTCTTGGACATCGGTTGTGGCGAAGGCTTCTACTCTCGTAAACTCCAAGAAAGTCATCCTGACAAAACCTTCTACGCCTTTGATATTTCAAAAGATTCTGTTCAAATCGCTGCCAAGAGCGAACCCAACTGGGCGGTCAACTGGTTTGTTGGGGACTTAGCTCGCCTTCCTATAAAAGACGCCAGCATGGATCTCCTGCTTGATATCTTCTCACCTGCCAACTATGGGGAATTCCGTCGCGTTTTATCCAAAGACGGTATCTTGATAAAGGTCATCCCAACTGAAAATCACCTCAAAGAAATCCGCCAAATGGTGCAGGACCAGCTGACAAAGAAGGATTATTCCAACCAAGATATCAAAGAACATTTCCAGGAACATTTCAGTATCCAATCTCGCCAAACAGCCTCCCTGACCAAACCCATCACAGCAGAGCAACGCCAAGCTCTGCTTGCCATGACACCCTTACTCTTTCACGTTGACCATACCAAGATTGACTGGACTCAGTTGACAGAGATTACCATCGAAGCCGAGATTCTAGTTGGGAAAATAGGGTAAAATATTTTAAAGATAAAAAACGCACCTTTTAAAGATGCGTTTTGTTTTATAATCTGATGCAAAGAATCTTAGTTCAAGTGCCAGATATCTTCGTTGTACTGAGCGATTGTACGGTCAGATGAGAAGAATCCTGCTTTGGCAATGTTAACGATGACTTTATCCAACCATGCGTCACGGTCTTCGTAGTCAGCAAGCATTTGCTCTTTGACTTTAATGTAGTCTTCCAAGTCAAGGAGAGTCATGAACCAGTCTTTGTTGATCAATTCGTTGTAAAGACGTTCCAAGCGTTCTTTCTTACCTACTGCAAGAACAGCATCGCTCACAATGAAGTCAACCAAAGGTTTGATAGCTTCACGAGCGTAGAATTCGCTTGATTTGTATGCTGCTTTTGCATAAAGGTTGATAACAGTTTCAGAATCTTCACCAAAGATATAGATGTTATCGTCGCCAACCAACTCAGCGATTTCCACGTTAGCTCCGTCCATAGTACCAAGAGTCAAAGCTCCGTTCAACATGAATTTCATGTTACCAGTACCTGAAGCTTCTTTAGAAGCAAGTGAGATTTGCTCTGAGATGTCACATGCTGGGATAAGGAAGCTTGCTGCAGTAACGTTGTAGTTTTCAACCATAACTACTTGCAAGTGTGGAGCTACTGCTGGATCGTTAGCAATCACTTCTGACAAGCAAAGGATCAAGTGAATGATGTCTTGAGCGATTGTGTACGCAGGAGCTGCTTTACCACCAAAGAAGACTGTGATTGGGCGAGCAGGGATGTTACCAGCTTGATATCAAGGTATTTGTGGATGACATACAAAGCGTTCATTTGTTGGCGTTTGTACTCGTGAAGACGTTTGATCTGGATATCAAAGATAGAGTTTGTATTGATTTCCACACCTTGGTGTTCTTTCAAGTGACGAGCCAATTTACGTTTGTTGTGAGCCTTGATGCTTTCCAATTTTTCTTTGACAGCAGCCTTGTCTTCGTATGACAAGAGTTTTTCAAGCTCATCTGCTTCATGGTGCCAACCATGTCCAATAATCTCATCCAAGTAGTGAGACAAGCTTGGGTTAGCATGCATGAGCCAACGACGGAAAGTGATACCGTTTGTTTTGTTGTTGAATTTTTCTGGGTAAAGGTCGTAGAAAGCTTTCAACTCTGAGTTCTTCAAGATTTCAGTGTGAAGAGCCGCAACCCCGTTTACGCTGTATCCGTAGTGGATATCCATGTGAGCCATGTGAACACGTCCGCTCTCATCGATGATTTGAACAGCTGGGTCTTTGTATTCTGCCTTCACACGACGGTCCAATTCTTCGATGATTGGTACCAAGTGAGGAACTACTTCTTGCAAGAATTCAAGAGGCCATTTTTCAAGAGCTTCAGCAAGGATTGTGTGGTTAGTGTAGGCAGTCATGCTACGTACGATTGAGATTGCTTCATCAAGCTCGATACCACGCGCAGTCAAGAGGCGGATCAATTCAGGAATCACCATTGATGGGTGAGTATCGTTGATTTGTACAACTGCATAGTCCGCAAGGTCATGCAAGTTGCTTCCTTTTTCGATCGCTTCGTCAATGATCAATTGCGCACCATTTGACACCATGAAGTATTGTTGGAAGATACGGAGCAATTCACCTTGTTTGTCACTATCGTCTGGGTAAAGGAAGAGAGTCAAGTTGCGAGCGATATCTGTCTTGTCAAAGTTGATACCATCTTCGATGATAGAAGAATCAACTGAATCCAAGTCAAACAAACGCAAGCGGTTTTTAGTAGCTGTCTTGTAGCCAGGTACATCAATATCGTAAAGAGTCGATGTCAATGTGAAGTGTGCAAATGGCACTTGGTAGCTACGGCTTGAGCGAACCAACCAGTTTTGCTCTGTCAACCAAGCATTAGGAATCGTTTCTTGTTGGTTGTTTTTAAGAACTTGTTGGAAAAGACCGAAGTGGTAGTTCAAACCAACACCATCACCATTCAAACCAAGTGTAGCGATTGAGTCGATAAAGCAGGCTGCCAAACGTCCCAAACCACCGTTACCAAGTGATGGTTCCAATTCTACTTCTTCGATTTCGATCAACTCTTTACCTGCAGCAGCAAGTTCTTTTTTCACATCGTCGTAAAGACCAAGGTTAATCAAGTTGTTTGACAAGAGTTTACCGATCAAGAACTCAGCTGAGATGTAGTAAACTTTTTTCTTACCAGTATTCACTGGTTTTTGGCTGCTAGCAAGCTTGCTGTAGTTGAGAAGAGCAAGGTAAAGCTCTTCGTTGCTACATTCTGCAATGGTTTTATTGTAACGTTTTTGTACAAATTCGTTTAATGGTAACATGTTTATGTGTCTCCTGATATTGTCTTATTTCTTTAATTCTACCAAATTTTTATTGATTCGGCGATAAATTGTAGTCAAGTCAAGCAAAGTTTCTTCAACAGCTGGTGTGAGTTGGTCTGCTGTCATACGCCATGACCAGTTTCCGCCAAGAGTAGATGGGAAGTTCATACGAGCTGACTCATCTAGTTCTAGCAAGTCTTGCATGGTTGCAATAGCCATGAAGCTAACGGATGAAAAGACCGTGCGAAGCATTGCGTGTGGCACTGTTTCGTACTCTTTACGGTTCGTGTAACGAGCCATGTATTCACGAGTTGGATCGTCGATCTCATTACGGTACCAACCAAGAACTGTATTGTTATCGTGTGTTCCTGTATACATAACAGAGTTGGCAGGTGCCAAGTGTGGGCTATCGATACTTTCGTCTTCTGGGTTGAAGGCAAACTGAAGAATCTTCATTCCTGGGAAGCCAGTACGTTCACGCAACTCGATGACTTCATCTGTCATGAAACCAAGGTCTTCTGCGATGATGTTTAGCTCACCAAGCTCTTCCTTAACAGCTGCGAAGAGTTTGTAGCCTGGACCTTTCACCCATTTACCAGGTGCTGCTGTATCGGAACCAGCAGGGATTTCCCAGTAAGATTCGAAACCGCGGAAGTGGTCGATACGAACGATATCGTAAATCTTGAAGCTTTCGCGCAAGCGTTCAACCCACCATTTGTAACCGTCTTTGTCCATTGCTTCCCAGTCATAGATTGGGTTGCCCCAAAGCTGACCAGTAGCAGAAAACTCATCTGGTGGGCATCCTGCGATGCAAGTTGCTTTACCATTGGCATCTGTCTTGAAGAGATGTGGATTTGCCCACATGTCGCTTGAATCTTCCGCTACGTAGATAGGCATGTCCCCAACGATTTCGATGTGGTTATCGTTAGCGTAAGCTTTCAATTTCAACCATTGTTGGAAGAAGAAGTATTGAGTCACACGGTGGTAAACCAACTTGTCTGCCAATTTCTCACGGTAGCTTTCAAGTGCTGAAGCTTTACGCGCACGAGCATCTGCATCTGGCCATTCTGTCCAAGCAAGATTGTCAAAATGCTCTTTGATCGCCATATACTCAGCGAAGAGTTCAAGCCATGATTGGTTGTCTTGAGCAAACTTCTCAAAATCTTTGACATCACCCACTTCCAAGAAGCGTTTAACTGCTTTTTCTAAAAGCGGACGACGTGCATAATAAATCTTCGCATAGTCAACTTCAGATGCATCGCTACCAAAGTCAACACCTTTAAGATCACTGGCTTCGAGCAAGCCTTGCTCTACCAAGATATCAAGGTCGATAAAATGCGTATTTCCAGCAAAGGCCGAGAATGATTGGTATGGAGAATCTCCATAGCTTGTTGTCCCAAGAGGGAGGATTTGCCAGTAACGTTGCTTCGTACGAACCAAGAAATCAACGAAATCATAGGCAGTCTGGCCAAATGATCCAATCCCGTATGCTCCTGGCAGAGAAGAGATGTGCATCAACACACCACTTTGACGTTTTTTCATAATAGCACCTCATGTGTTTGTTATAAAACGTTGCGCAATTAAGGCGCAAACGTTTGCGTTAATTTAAGTATAACGCATTTCAAAAACAAATGCAAGCGTTTTTAAAAAATTTTTTTGAATTATTTTAATCAAACAAAACTTGTTGCCACTGATATTTTATGAAATAAGCGAAAAAATTTTAAAGATTTTCTGATTTAAGATAATTCATTCCCAATATCTGCTCTATTTTCTGAAAAACCGAGCCGAATTTACGCAATCGTTTTCCTAATATATTTTCAATTCAAAAAAAACAAACATTTTAAGTTCTTTCCTATATAAAGGCTTTAATAAATGTTTGAAACCTTAAAATTTTTTTAAAATTTTTGCTAAAAAAGCTTGCAACCGTTTTCTATTTGTGCTATACTAAGTTCGTAAAAGAAAACGTTTGCGTTTTCTCATTAAATTATTTTTGTTATTCTTTAGGAGGAATACACTATGTCATCTAAATTCATGAAGAGCGCTGCTGTGCTCGGAACTGCTACTCTTGCTAGCTTACTTTTGGTAGCTTGCGGAAGCAAAACTGCTGATAAAGCAGCTGATACTAGCTCATCTGAAGCAAAAGAAATCACTTTCTACGTTGAAGACCAATACAAAGCCTACGCTGAAAAAGTTGCTGCAGCTTATGAAAAAGAATCAGGTACAAAAGTTAACATCAAATCAGGTGACCAACTTGGTGGACTTGACAAACTTTCTCTTGACAACCAATCAGGTCAAGCTGCTGACGTTATGATGGCACCATACGACCGCGTAGGTAGCTTGGTACTGACGGACAACTTTCAGAAGTTACTTTGAGCGATGGTGCAAAAACAGATGATAAAACTAAATCTCTTGTAACAGCTGCTGACGGTAAAGTTTACGGTGCTCCTGCCGTTATCGAGTCTCTTGTTATGTACTACAACAAAGACTTGCTAAAAGAAGCTCCTAAAACTTTTGCTGAATTAGAAGAACTTGCTAAAGACAGCAAATACGCTTTCGCTGGTGAAGATGGCAAAACTACTGCATTCCTAGCTGACTGGACAAACTTCTACTACGCATACGGACTTCTTGCTGGTAACGGTGGTTACGTATTCGGACAAAACGGTAAAGATCCTAAAGACATCGGTCTTGCAAACGACGGTTCTATCACAGGTATCAACTACGCTAAATCTTGGTACGAAAAATGGCCTAAAGGGATGCAAGATACTGAAGGTGCTGCAAACTTGATCCAAACTCAATTCCAAGAAGGTAAAACAGCTGCTATCATCGACGGCCCTTGGAAAGCTCAAGCATTCAAAGATGCTAAAGTAAACTACGGTGTTGCTACTATTCCAACTCTTCCAAATGGTAAAGAATACACACCATTCGGTGGTGGTAAAGCTTGGATCATCCCATCAAGCACTAAGAACCTTGAAGCTGCACAAAAATTTGTAGACTTCCTTGTTTCAACTGAACAACAAAAAGCATTCTACGATGCAACTAACGAAATCCCAGCTAACACTGAAGCTCGTTCATACGCTGAAGGTAAAAACGATGAGTTGACAACAGCTGTTATCAAACAGTTCAAGAACGCTCAACCAATGCCAAACATTTCTCAAATGTCAGCAGTTTGGGATCCAGCTAAAACAATGCTCTTTGACGCTGTAAGTGGTAAAAAAGATGCTAAGACAGCTGCTAACGATGCTGTAACATTGATCAAAGAAACAATCAAACAAAAATTTGGTGAATAATTGAATTCGTTACAAGGGGGGGAGAATACAAATCCCCCTTTGATTTTATAAATTTACGAATGATTGCAGTTGCCTATCTAGTGATTGGAGACAAACTTCAATCTCGTATCCTATGAAAGGAGTATTCATGGAAAACCAACAACCTAGCAAAGCAGCCTTGCTTTCAGTGATTCCTGGGTTAGGACAGATTTACAATAAACAAAAGGCCAAAGGTTTTATCTTCCTTGGTGTAACTATCGTATTTGTTCTTTATTTCCTAGCACTTGCTGCGCCGGAATTGCACAATTTGATCACTCTTGGTGACAAGCCAGGTCGTGATAATTCCCTCTTTATGCTGATTCGTGGTGCCTTCCATTTAATCTTTGTAGTCGTTTATGTGCTCTTTTATTTCTCAAATATTAAAGATGCACATACAATCGCAAAACGTATTAACAATGGAATTCCTGTCCCACGTACTTTTAAAGATATGATCAAAGGTATTTATGAGAATGGTTTCCCTTACCTTTTGATTATCCCATCTTACGTCGCTATGACATTTGCGATTATCTTCCCAGTTATCGTAACCTTGATGATTGCCTTTACCAACTATGACTTCCAACACTTGCCACCAAACAAATTGTTGGACTGGGTTGGTTTGACGAACTTCACTAACATCTGGAGCTTGAGTACCTTCCGCTCAGCCTTTGGTTCCGTTCTTTCTTGGACCATTATCTGGGCCTTGTCTGCTTCTACTTTGCAGATTGTGATTGGTATCTTCACCGCTATCATTGCTAACCAACCATTTATCAAAGGAAAACGTATCTTTGGTGTTATTTTCCTTCTTCCTTGGGCTGTTCCAGCCTTCATCACTATCTTGACATTCTCAAACATGTTTAACGATAGTGTTGGAGCGATCAACACTCAAGTATTGCCTATCTTGGCTAAGGTTCTTCCTTTCCTTGACGGTGCTCTTATCCCTTGGAAAACAGACCCAACTTGGACGAAGATTGCCTTGATTATGATGCAAGGTTGGCTAGGATTCCCATACATCTACGTTTTGACCTTGGGTATCTTGCAGTCGATTCCTAACGACCTCTACGAAGCGGCTTACATCGATGGTGCCAATGCTTGGCAAAAATTCCGCAACATCACTTTCCCTATGATTTTGGCTGTTGCAGCACCAACATTGATCAGCCAATACACCTTCAACTTTAACAACTTCTCTATCATGTACCTCTTCAACGGCGGAGGTCCTGGTAGCGTTGGTGGTGGAGCCGGTTCAACTGATATCTTGATCTCATGGATTTATCGTTTGACAACAGGTACATCTCCTCAATACTCTATGGCGGCAGCTGTTACCTTGATCATCTCTATCATTGTCATCTCTATCTCTATGATCGCATTCAAGAAACTACACGCATTTGATATGGAGGACGTCTAAGATGAATAACTCAATCAAACTCAAACGTAGACTGACTCAAACCCTCACTTACCTCTACTTGATTGGTCTTTCAATCGTGATTATCTATCCACTTTTGATTACTATTATGTCAGCCTTCAAGACTGGTAACGTCGTAGCTTTTAAACTAGATGCTAACGTCGACTTTAGCTTTGCCAACTTCCAAGGGCTCTTCACTGAAACCTTGTACGGCACTTGGTATCTCAATACCTTGATTATCGCCTTGATTACAATGGCTGTTCAAACAAGTATCATCGTCCTTGCTGGTTATGCCTACAGCCGTTACAACTTCTTGGCTCGTAAACAAAGTTTGGTCTTCTTCTTGATTATCCAAATGGTGCCAACTATGGCCGCTTTGACAGCCTTCTTCGTTATGGCCCTTATGTTGAATGCCCTTAACCAAAGCTGGTTCCTCATCTTCCTATATGTCGGTGGTGGTATCCCGATGAATGCTTGGTTGATGAAAGGCTACTTCGACACAGTACCGATGTCTCTTGATGAATCAGCAAAACTAGATGGTGCAGGACACTTCCGTCGCTTCTGGCAAATTGTTCTCCCACTCGTTCGCCCAATGGTTGCAGTACAAGCGCTCTGGGCCTTCATGGGACCTTTCGGAGACTATATCCTCTCTAGTTTCTTGCTTCGTGAGAAAGAATACTTTACAGTTGCCGTTGGTCTACAGACCTTTGTCAGCAATGTGAAAAACTTGAAGATTGCCTACTTCTCAGCAGGTGCTATCCTCATCGCCCTTCCAATCTGTATTCTCTTCTTCTTCCTACAAAAGAACTTTGTTTCAGGACTTACAAGTGGTGGCGACAAGGGATAATTTATCCCCGCCACCCTTTTTCATTTTATACTCTTCGAAAATCAAATTCAAACCACGTCAGCTTCGCCTTGCCGTAGATATATGTAACTGACTTCGTCAGTCTTATCTACAACCTCAAAGCAGTGCTTTGAGCAACCTGCGGCTAGCTTCCTAGTTTGCTCTTTGATTTTCATTGAGTATTAGAGCTTGTGACTATAAAACTATTCTTGAAGCAAGCAATTTATCTCCTAGACTTGAAATAAAGCACATTTCTCTATATAATAATACTCATATAGAAAACACTTTTAGAAAGATGCCTATGCTTCCATATCCATTCTCGTATTTCTCTAGTATCTGGGGATTTCGCAAACCCCTATCAAAACGTTTCGGCCTCAACTGGTTTCAGCTTCTCTTTACGAGCATTTTCCTCATCAGTTTGTCTATGGTTCCGATCGCCATTCAAAACAGCTCACAGGAAACGTATCCACTGGATACCTTTATCGATAATGTCTACACTCCACTGACAGATGAAGCCATCATGGACTTGTCAGAGAATGCACAAATCGTTGATGGAAAGCTGAACTACTCAGGTACGAAGAATCAGCAGCCTTCTCTTTTGATTGGCCCGAGCCAAAGCAAGGAATTGCCAAAGGACTTGCAACTTCATTTTGATACGGAAGAACTCGTCATCAGCAAGGAAAGTAAGGAACTGACTCGCATTCGCTACCACGCGATTCAAACGGAGAGTTTCCAGAGTAAGGAAGATCTAACCCAAGCCATTTCTAAAGATTGGTACCAACAAAATCGGGTCTATATCAGTCTCTTTCTCGTTCTTGGTGCTAGCTTCCTCTTTGGATTGAATTTCTTCATTGTCTCTCTTGGAGCTAGTCTCCTCCTTTATATCACCAAAAAATCACGCCTCTTTTCATTTAGGAGCTTTAAAGAGTGCTACCATTTTATCTTGAACTGTTTAGGATTACCAACTTTGATTACGCTTATTTTGGGACTTTTTGGCCAAAATATGACAACCCTTATCACTGTACAAAACATTCTTTTTGTTCTTTATCTGGTCACCATCTTTTATAAAACACATTACCGCGATCCAGATTATCATAAATAGGAGATTTTTATGCCCGTTACGATTAAAGATGTGGCCAAGGCTGCAGGTGTCTCACCTTCAACTGTAACCCGCGTTATTCAAAACAAATCAACGATTAGTGATGAAACCAAAAAACGAGTTCGCAAGGCAATGAAAGAGCTCAACTACCATCCCAATCTCAATGCTCGTAGCTTGGTAAGTAGCTATACTCAAGTTATCGGCTTGGTGCTCCCTGACGACTCGGATGCCTTCTACCAAAATCCTTTCTTTCCATCTGTCCTACGAGGGATCGCCCAAGTCGCGTCTGAAAACCACTACGCTATTCAGATTGCAACGGGGAAAGATGAGAAAGAACGTCTCAATGCGATTTCTCAGATGGTTTATGGTAAACGTGTTGACGGTTTGATTTTCCTCTACGCCGAGGAAGAAGACCCTCTGGTCAAGCTAGTAGCCGATGAGCAATTCCCTTTCCTCATTCTCGGAAAATCAACTTCACCCTTTATCCCTCTTGTTGATAATGACAATGTACAGGCGGGCTTTGATGCGACAGAGTATTTCATCAAAAAAGGATGCAAACGAATTGCCTTTATCGGGGGTACAAAGCGACTCTTCGTAACCCAAGATCGTCTAACTGGCTATGAGTCCGCACTCAAACAACACCAACTTCCGATTGATACCAACTTAACCTACTTTGCGACCGAATTTCTAGAAGAAAAAGGGTATCAATTCAGCGAACTCCTGTTCAATCACGATCCACAGATTGACGCTATCATCACAACCGATAGTCTCCTTGCAGAAGGGGTTTGTGACTACATCAGTAAACACCAATTAAATGTTCCTGTCTTGAGTTTTGACTCTGTCAATCCTCGACTCGACCTAGTAGCCTATGTTGACATCAATAGTCTGGAACTTGGACGAACATCATTTGAAACGATTTTACAGATTATCAATGACGCGAAAAATAATAGACAGATTTGTTACCGTCAGTTGATTGCCCACAAAATCATCGAAAAATAAAAACCAGCTCCAGAGCTGGTTTTTTTAGTCATGATACTCAATGAAAATCAAAGAGCAAACTAGGAAGCTAGTCGCAGGTTGCTCAAAGCACTGCTTTGAGGTTATAGATAAGACTGACGAAGTCAGTCACATAAATAATCCAAGGCGACGCTGACGTGGTTTGAAGAGATTTTCGAAGAGTATTAATTGTCTGTTTCTACGAATCGTCCTAGGATGTGGACATTTTCGGATACAGAGACAAAGGCTGTCGGATCAACCTGTTTCATGATGTGTTTAAAATCATTAAACTCTGCTCGTGTGATAACCGTAATCAAGACTGCTTTTCTCTCATGATTATAGGTTCCTTCTGCATCGTGGATCATAGTTGCTCCGCGGTGCAATTTTTTATGGATTTTTGCAATTACTTTATCAGGATTATTGGTCACAATCATGGCCTGCATGCGTTTTTGCTTGGTAAAGACCGCGTCTGTCACACGACTGGAGACAAAGATGGTAATCATGGAGTAGAGAGCGTATTTCCAACCAAAGGTCAAACCTGCTATCAGCATAATCGTCCCATTCACTAAGAAAGAAATACTACCGACATTTCTCCCTGTTTTCTTTCGAATGGTCAGACTAACGATATCTGTACCTCCGCTAGAAATATTGTTACGGAGCGCAAAACCAATCCCCAAGCCCATGACAACACCCCCAAAAAGGGCATTGATAATGGGATCCTCTGTCAAGGTCACAACTGGCACAAGCTGGATAAAGAGGGAACTCATGGATACTGTGATAAAGGTAAAGATTGTAAACTTATGCCCAATCTGATACCAAGCCAAAATCATCAACGGAAAATTGATAGCATAAAAGGTTAGCGATATCGGAATGTAAAAACCAAACCAGTGATTACTCAAGGCAGAGATAATCTGTGCCAGACCTGTCGCGCCACTGGAGTAAACGTGTCCTGGTTGAAAAAAGAAATTGACTGCTACTGCTGACAGAAAGCCATAAACCAGAGAAGCCGATACTTTCTCATCATATTTTTCCCGAGAGATACTTTGTAAAACTCGTAAGATTTTTATCTGATAAGCAAAGCGGCGCAGATAATAGCGCCACCGCTTAATTCGTTTTGCTTGTTTCATCTTCTTCTACTTGTAAGCTGAGTTCCTCTAGTTGTTTGAGAGCGACTGTTGATGGAGCTTGTGTCATTGGGTCGGTTGCCTTATTGTTCTTAGGAAAGGCAATGACTTCACGGATATTTTCTTCTCCTGCTAAGAGCATCACAAAACGGTCAAGACCGATCGCCAAACCACCGTGTGGTGGGAAACCATAGTCCATGGCTTCAAGAAGGAAACCAAACTGGTCATTGGCTTCTTCAGCTGAGAAACCAAGAGCCTTGAACATGCGTTCTTGAAGGTCTTTTTGGTTGATACGAAGGCTGCCACCACCAAGCTCATAGCCGTTCAAGACGATATCGTAAGCAATGGCACGAACCTTAGCCAAATCACCTTCTAATTCGTGAGCTGTTTCTTCCTGTGGAAGAGTAAATGGATGGTGGGCGCTCATGTAGCGACCTTCTTCTTCAGACCATTCAAACATTGGCCAATCAACTACCCAAAGGAAATTGAATTTATCGTTATCAATCAAGCCAAGCTCTTTGGCAATACGTCCACGAAGGGCACCAAGTGTTGCATTGGCTACCTCAAGCGTATCCGCCACAAAGAGAACCAAGTCCTTATCTTCAAGACCAAGTGCTGCAGTCAATTCTGCTTGGATACCAGTCAAGAACTTGGCAACTGGTCCATTTAATTCTCCATCCACAACCTTGACCCAAGCAAGACCTTTAGCACCGTACTGTTTAGCTACTTCAGTCATCTTGTCAATGTCTTTACGTGAGTAGTTATCCGCAGCTCCTTTGACTACAATGGCTTTAACGGCAGGTGCTTCTGAAAAGACTTTGAAATCAACACCCTTGACAACTTCTGTCAAGTCCTGAAGCAACATGTCAAAACGAGTATCAGGTTTATCAGAACCATAGAGAGACATCGCGTCATCATACTTCATACGAGGGAATGGAAGCGTTACTTCGATGCCTTTGGTTTCTTTCATCACGCGCGCAATCAAGCCTTCTGTGATATCTTGGATCTCTTGCTCCGTAAGGAAGGATGTTTCCAAGTCGACCTGGGTAAACTCAGGCTGACGGTCACCACGCAAGTCCTCATCACGGAAACATTTGACGATTTGGTAGTAACGATCAAAACCAGCATTCATCAAAAGTTGCTTGGTAATCTGTGGACTTTGAGGAAGAGCGTAGAAATGCCCTTTATTGACACGAGATGGCACCAAATAGTCACGCGCCCCTTCTGGCGTTGATTTCGAAAGGAATGGCGTCTCCACATCGATAAATTCCAACTCATCCAAGTAATTACGGATAGAGTGGGTCACCTTGGCACGAAGCTTAAGGTTTTCTAGCATTTCTGGACGACGAAGGTCAAGGTAACGGTAACGCAAACGTGTGTCGTCGTTGGCCTCAATCCCATCTTTAATCTCAAATGGCGTTGTTTTAGCTGTATTCAGCACTGTCAAAGCTGTCACGTTCAACTCAACCGCACCAGTCGGCAATTTATCATTGGCTTGCTCACGCGCAGCGACTTGTCCAGTCACCTCGATGACAAATTCGCTACGAAGACTTTCAGCCGTTGCCATGACCTCTGCAGATACTTTTTCAGGGTTAATAACCAACTGCATGATCCCTTCACGGTCACGAAGGTCGATAAAGATCAAACCACCCAAGTCACGACGACGACCAACCCAGCCTTTCAAGGTAATTTCTTGTCCGATATGTTCCTCACGAACACGACCAGCATACATACTACGTTTCATTGTTTCTCTCCTCTTTTATTCTGTTACTATTTTACCATAAAAGCGCAGGCTCTTCATGAAAATCAGCAGAAAAGTTTGATTGCCTTTAGAAATCAAAACGAACAGACAAAAAATCCGATGAAAACGTCATCGGATTCTCTGATTATGATTCTTAACCTTTTTTACGCTTTTCAGCAATCTCAGCTGCCTTTTTAGGTAGAACAATCTCCGTCGCATAAGCCGAAGCAAAACGCAAAATACCTGCAATAGGCGCAAAGACAATTGCTAGATAGTTGTAAAAGAAATCGCCTTTAAAGGCATAGGCAAGTGCCCGATGATAAAGAAGAGAACGACCGCCTGTATCACTGCTAATAAAATTACTCGTTTCATGTGACCTCCTGACTCTATTATAGCATGAGTATCATCAAAAAGCCGATTAAATTATTCAAAGCGTGGAGAGAAATACTATAAAGAAGACCTTTTCGGCTTACATAAGCCAAACCCAAACTCAATCCCAGACTGGCATAAACTAAAAACTGTTGCAAAGTCCCTGGAAAATGAATCAAGGCAAAAAGCACACTTGATACGAGGAGAAACAGAGCTGTCTGTTTGCTGTTGTTCTGCTTAAAAAAGAGATAGCGCACCAGCATCCCTCTAAAGATGAGTTCTTCCGTCAGAGGAGCAAAGACCACTACCATAAAGAAACCAAAGACAGGATGAGCAACTGTCAATTGTGATACGATTTGTTGATTGACTGACGGATCTTCTGGCAAAAAGAACTGGGCTGTAATCGCCACTAGCAAAACCAGAGTAGGCAACCAGATATAACGATTAAAAACCGTCGTCTGGATGCTAACCTTTTCTGTCTGATACCATCTGTAAACTCCATAAACATAGGCTCCTGACAGGGCGATATAGAGTGGTAAGACTCCAAAGATTGAAGCCCCTAGGTCAAGCGCTGATAAAGCCATACTCTGAATCAGACCATAGCCAAAGTAAAAGGATAGAATAGCTAGAAGAAACCAGCCAAGGTTTTTAAGTAGTTTCATAAAAGACTCCTATTTGAAATAACGTTTTGTTTTTCGCAATTGTGCAACATTGGTATACAAATGGATGACAACTGCCACGAGCAGAGCAACCAACTGTACTTGTCCTAATACCATAGATAGAACTACTAAGACAATATAGATACCTGGTATGATGAGCTGATTGACCTTGAACAAGATCAAGTAGGCTTCTTCCATCTCAGCCTGTTTTTCTCCCTCATCATAAGTATTGAGGTATTCCAAAACTTCCTTTGGAGTCGCCATAACAGAAAGTTTATAGTTACGAATCTTGCTGGTGATTTTTAGGCAGTAAACACCCGACCAAATACTTACAACTATCAAAAGTAAGGATGTTGCTGATATGCCGAATCTTCCTAAGTCTAAAATCATACAGAATAGCATACTAATTTGGGAAACATTCCAAGCCACTGTACCATAATCCAAGAAACGATACATAGCAAGATAGTCTTGTTCGCTTTCTTCGTCCTCTTCTTCTCTTTGATAGTTTTGATAGGCCTTATTGCTTTTTCTAATAAAATAAAAGGTTAGAGTTGCCGTAATCAGCCCTAGACCAAAAAAGATTGAGAACAAGGCAGAGATTACTTGCTCTTGATTGATACTTAAAGGATTAACTCTAAGAGCTCCGGCAAGTATTCCTAATAAAGCTCCGGTAATAAAAAGTTTCAGTGCAAAAATTATGTGATTCTTTTCCATATTTTAACCTCTTTCTAAAACAAGCCAGACAACCATTGACCAAAGTCTTTCCCTGATTCAAAAATAGCTGTCAAACCTTCTGCTCCAAGCGTTACCAAAAGCAAACACACAACTACTAAGAGAATAGCTTGGTTTCTTGCTTTTTTTGCTCCATCTCCCAAGGTTCATTCCCAAGCCAACCTGCTAGATAAGCATAGAGAGTCACGGTTATAATCCCAATCTCCGTCGAAGAGAGAAACAAGAAGACTGTAACCAAACGAACGATATTGGCTTGAATATTAAAATAATTTCCTAAACCTGCACAAACACCTGCAAGTGCTTTGTTCTCAGTATCGACTTGAAAACCTGCTAAAAACTCTTTCATAACTTTTCTCCTTTTACGAGCTCTTTAAACTTTATTTTTTTCTCTACCCATCTAAAGACTAATAGTAGCACTATATTAATCCAGAAGAGGTATTTACTTTCGACAATCGTAAACCAACCAAGTAGGCTTCCAATCATAGCAAAGATATTTGCAATAAATACAAGAATACTAACGTAATAAATCACTTTATACTTGTTCATCACTCATCCTCCTCTAAGCGAAAGACCGACTCGACCGGCTCATGAAAGATCTGAGCAATCTTTAAAGCAATGACGATGGATGGCGTGTACTCATCCCGTTCTAGCAAACTGATGGTCTGCCTGGACACGCCAGCTAGTTTGGCCAGCTCAGTTTGATTCAGACCATCGCGAGCCCGAAGCTCTTTTAGACGATTTTTTAGCATGCCTTTTTTCTCCTTTGTTCTTTATCTTGATTTCATTGTAACATATCTTTTTATTTTTGACAAGCATATTTGTCAAAAAGTTTAAGATTTTTGTCATTTTGCAAAAGAAAAAGGTCAGGAATGGTTCCTGACCAGTTTTTCTACTATTAAAATCCTAGTTTTTCAAAGATTTCTGAGAAGTTTTGGCTGATGGTCTCAAGTGACACTTGAACTTCTTCTCGAGTTTGGTTGTTCTTAACTGTCACTTGTCCGCTTTCGACTTCGCTCTCTCCGAGAGTGATGAGGGTCTTAGCAGCAAAGACATCGGCTGACTTGAACTGTGCTTTGAGTTTACGGTTGAGGTAGTCACGTTCTGCTTTGAATCCTTGTTGCGAAGGACTTGTACCAATTCCAAGGCCTTAACATTTGCTTCTTCACCCAAGACTGCGATATAGACATCTAGGGCGTTTTCGATAGGGAGAGCCACACCTTGCTTTTCAAGGATGAGAAGCAGGCGCTCTACACCAAGTCCAAAACCAAACCCAGCAGTTTCAGGACCACCAAAGTAAGCAACCAAACCATCGTAACGACCACCCGCACAGACTGTCAAATCATTGCCCTCAATCTCAGTGATAAACTCGAAAATGGTGTGGTTATAGTAGTCCAGACCGCGCACCATATTGGTATCGATGATATAGTCTACACCCAGATTTTCTAACATCTGACGGACAGCATCAAAATGAGCTTGGCTTTCTTCATCAAGGAAGTCCAAGATAGACGGCGCATTCTCTACTGCCACCTTGTCTTCTTTTTCCTTAGAGTCCAAGACACGGAGAGGATTTTCCTCCAAACGACGTTGGCTATCCTTCGACAAGGTCTCCTTGAGCGGTGTCAAATAGTCAATCAAGGCTTGACGGTAAGCTGCACGGCTCTCAGGATTTCCAAGCGTATTGAGGTGCAATTTGACACCTTGGATGCCGATTTCTTTCAAGAAATGAGCCGCCATAGCGATGGTTTCCACATCGGTAGCTGGATTACTAGAGCCAAAGCACTCGACACCAATCTGGTAGAACTGGCGCAAACGACCTGCTTGTGGACGCTCATAACGGAACATAGGGCCCATGTAATAGAACTTACTTGGCTTTTGCACTTCTGGGGCGAAGAGTTTATTTTCCACATAAGAACGGACAACGGGCGCAGTTCCTTCTGGACGAAGAGTGATATGGCGGTCTCCCTTATCGTAAAAGTCGTACATTTCCTTGGTTACGATATCAGTTGTGTCCCCGACAGAACGGCTGATGACCTCGTAATGCTCAAAAATAGGCGTACGCACTTCCGCATAGTTATAGCGCTTGAAAATTTCACGGGCAAAGCTTCAACGTACTGCCACTTGGCAGACTCAGCAGGTAAAATATCCTGCGTTCCTTTTGGTTTTTGTAATTTCATAGGGAATCCTCTTTAAACTTAATAGTCTTATTTTACCATAAATAGAGGGATTAAAACAGTATGAATAAAATTAGGATTCAAATATCATTTTTGAGATTAATAACTGTCAAAAGAATAGCCAGGAAGGAAAGACCAACAAATAGCATCCAAATCAACTGTATATTCCATACGGCAACAAGTGAAAAACAAGCTGTTCCCACAGGTATGGATAAGGTAAACAATAAACCTAAAAAATTACTGGTACGAGCTAGAACCTCTGGAGCTAGATTTTTCATGAGCATGGCACTAATCTTTGGTTGAACTTTGCCAGACACATACAGAGTTAAAAATAGAAATAGCAAACCAAGCACGACTTGATTGAATACGTTAGCCAGACCAATTAGAGTGAGCCCTACGGTAGCCCACATCATCAATCTAGGCAAGGACTGCTTCCCAAAATAATCATTGCCCGTAAGGCTACTGATGATGATTGCTAACAAAACACAGGCTTGATTGATAAATAGTGTTTCTGTGTAAGAAAAATTCAAGAGAGAATGGCTCAAAAAGAAGATATTATAAATTCCACCCAAAGCGCCACCCAAGGCATTGATAAGCAAGACAGCAAAGAGCATAAAACCAAAGTTTTTCTGTCCACTTTTAAGAAAAACGAGGCGTAAATTTCGGTAAATTGTTAGGAACTGGTCTTTGATAGGAAGCTTCTCATTTTTTAGTGATTCACCACCAGTAGATGACATTGACAGGCTCAATTTTCTTTTTCCTAAAAAGAGAACAGCGGCTGATACGAGGAAAAAACAGGCATTGATTCCCGCAACGAGAGAAAAATTATTGACCGATAGCCCTAAGAGCCAGACTCCGAAAGCTTGACCACCAATAGCTGAAATATAGGTGATAAACTGGGAAAAAGAATAAGCCTCCATCAAATCATTTTCAGCTACTTTTTCCTTAATGAGAGGCATGCGCAAACCACCAGCAAAATCACTTATTATATCACTAATGACATTGATTAAACACAGGCTAGAAAAGGCAAAGAGACTAGCTTGCTGGACAACTAAAGCTGCTAGAAAAAATAAAACCGCCTGAAACAAACCGCTATAGACCATCCATTTAACCTTGTCCCTTGTGTAATCTGCCCGAATCCCTACAAAAACTGTAAAGAGGGTTGGAAGAAGCATGACAATATTCGCCATAGCAACGGCAAAGGAGGCTTGTGGCAGGGTCGATGCATAGACGATAAAGACCAGGTTAAAAATCGAAGCACCAAAAGCATTGAAGAAACGTGACAAAGTCAGGAGTCGATAAGCTTGATTTCTAAACAATAGTTTCATAGATAATCTCCCTTCTTGTTCGAAGTTTTATGTGAAGTATGACTATAGTATAGCACTTAGAAATTTTAGAGGAAAAACTTTTGAATATATGCAACAAATAAAACGAGCAAAAACGATAGAACTTCTTTGATAACCTGAGAGAGGACAAGAGTCCTATCGCTTAAATTTTCAAATTATTTTCTTAGTTTGCAAATATTCAACAATCGGTTGTATTTCTGTAGTATTCAGCAGATTTGTTACAACCAAGCATCTCAAAAATATGGACAGCATCTTCCATCTTTTTCTGACCTTCCTTGACTCTACCCTGCTTGCTATCAAGAAGACCTTCAGCCCACAAATAGACAATTCGGAAATAGGTCTCATTTTCCTTGTAGAAATGCTCTTTGATGACATGTTTAAAATAAGAGGCATTGGTAAATTCTTCACACTCAATGCTGGCTAAAAAACCATTCAATAGCATAGTATGAAAAAGGTTTCGATTACTAGACATTTCCATTAGAAAATCGGATTTGCGGACCATTTCTCGTACATATCTAGTGAAAAGAGGAACAGATAAGAGTGGGGAACTAACTGAGAACAAATTGAGTTCATAGTTCCCCCAAATCTCGGTAGAAAACAGGTAATCATGAAGGACTTTCCCTTCCTCTCTTGTTAACTCTACCGTTTCATCCATGCTCTTCATATAAGACTTGATCATAATTGCATTTAGAATATGTTTCTGTTTGTTGTGAGAATTGGCATGCTTTTGATACTCCTTACGATACAAGTCTTCAAGAGGTTCTATATTCTTTGGATCCAAGACATCTGTGATTTCTTTTCTCAACTCAGAATCTGTATCATAGTGAAAACCTCTAGCCAGAAAGAGGATTTCCTCTACACTCGCAGATATATTTTCCAGTGCAAATAGAAACTTTTCCACCGAAAGCTCACTCTGACCTGTTTCAAATCGGGATAACATAGACGGCGAAAATTGTCCCCCAGTTGCTTGTCTCAGCGAGATATTTCTTGACTCTCGTAATTGTCTAAAGACTTTTCCAATCTGCTCCATAGGCTTTCCCTTGATTCAGTATTTTCTTCATTTTATCATATTTTTCAGAAAATTCATCAAAAACTTGCCAAATTGTCAGAATTATGAGAAAATAGAGGATATTTATCACGTGGAGGGACTGTTATGAGAGACGATATCAAAATCAATGACCGCGCTTTAGCCTTGCAAGACCAAATTATCGAAAAACTAGAGAAGGTTTTTGATACAGATGTGGAATTGGATGTTTACAATCTAGGGCTGATTTATGAAATCAATCTGGATGAAACGGGTCTCTGTAAGATTGTCATGACCTTCACCGATACTGCCTGTGATTGCGCCGAAAGTTTGCCTATCGAAATCGTCGCAGGTCTGAAACAAATCGAGGGTATCGAAGATGTCAAGGTTGAAGTTACCTGGTCGCCTGCCTGGAAGATCACACGAATCAGTCGCTACGGCCGTATTGCCCTTGGACTGCCACCTCGTTAATGAGGCAAATCACTTTTGAATATAAAAAGAAGCAAGCCGAAGATGGCTTGCTTTTTGATACTCAATGAAAATCAAAGAGCAAACTAGGAACTAGCCGCAGACTGTACTTGAGTACGGCAAGGCGACGTTGACGTGGTTTGAATTTGATTTTCGAAGAGTATGAGTTTATTTTTTACCTGACTTGTCCATATTCCAGAAGTCTGTCACGGCTCCGCGTGAAGCAGATGATACGATATGAGCGTATTTACCAAGGACACCACGACTATAGAGTGGTGGCAAGGTTGTTTCTGCCTTGCGTTTTTCAAGTTCTTCTTCGGATACGGCCATAGAAATTTCTTTGGTATCTTGGTCAACCGTAACGATATCGCCTGTACGGAGGTAGGCAATTGGTCCCCCATCCTGAGCTTCAGGAGCGATATGTCCGACAACCAGACCATATGTACCACCAGAGAAACGGCCATCTGTCAAGAGGGCGACCTTGTCTCCTTGACCTTTACCAACTATCATGGATGAAAGTGATAACATCTCAGGCATACCAGGACCACCCTTAGGTCCAACGAAACGAACAACGACTACGTCGCCATCAACGATTTCATCTGTCAGAACAGCCTGGATAGCATCTTCTTCTGAGTCAAAGACCTTAGCTGGTCCAACGTGACGACGCACTTTAACACCTGACACCTTGGCAACTGCTCCATCAGGGGCAAGATTCCCGTTCAAGATGATAAGAGGACCGTCTGCACGTTTTGGATTTTCAAGTGGCATGATGACTTTTTGACCTGGTGTGAGGTCTGCAAAATCAGCCAAGTTTTCAGCAACTGTCTTACCAGTACATGTGATACGGTCGCCATGAAGGAAACCATTTGCCAACAGGTACTTCATAACCGCAGGTACACCACCGACTTCGTAGAGGTCTTGGAAGACATACTGACCAGATGGTTTCAAATCAGCCAAGTGAGGCACACGTTCTTGGATCGTATTGAAGTCCTCAAGTGACAAGTCAACATTAGCAGCATGAGCAATGGCAAGCAAGTGAAGAGTGGCGTTTGTAGAACACCGAGTGCCATTGTCACAGTAATAGCATCTTCAAAGGCTTCACGAGTCAAGATATCTGAAGGTTTGAGGCCAAGCTCCAGCATCTTGACAACAGCTCGTCCTGCTGCTTCGATATCTTCTTTCTTGTCAGCTGATTCAGCCGGGTGAGATGAAGATCCTGGCAAACTCATCCCTAGAACTTCGATAGCAGTTGCCATGGTATTAGCTGTGTACATACCACCACAGCCACCAGGGCCAGGGCAGGCATTACATTCAAGACGTTTCACGTCCTCAGCTGTCATATCACCGTGGTTCCATTTTCCGATTCCTTCAAAGACAGAAACCAAATCGATGTCTTTTCCATCAAGATTACCCGGTGCAATAGTTCCTCCATAGGCGAAAATAGCCGGGATATCCATATTAGCAATAGCAATCATAGAACCAGGCATATTCTTGTCACAGCCACCGATGGCGACAAAGGCATCGACGTTGTGACCACCCATCGCCGCCTCGATGGAGTCCGCAATGATGTCACGAGATGTTAGAGAGAAACGCATACCAGGCGTTCCCATGGCAATCCCGTCTGCTACGGTAATGGTTCCAAACTGTACCGGCCAAGCACCTGCGGATTTGATACCTTCTTTAGCCAATTTCCCAAAATCATGCAAGTGAATGTTACATGGTGTATTTTCCGCCCAAGTTGAAATCACTCCCACAATCGGTGTTTCAAAGTCCTTATCTGTCATACCAGTCGCACGAAGCATGGCACGGTTTGGTGATTTTACCATGCTGTCATAAATGCTACTGCGGTGACGTGTATCTAATTCTGTCATCTTATCCCTCCCGTTTCAGTTTTTACTATTATAGCACATTTTAAAGGCAATGAACAGAAGAAAATTCTTGAATTTTCAGAAAATTTCGATTACTAGCTTCTAATTTTTTCATCTTTTTTTGTCAAGTAACTTTACTTTACAAAAAAAATGTGTTATCCTAGTATGGTTGATGAAAATCACTAGATTGAATCGAATTTAAATACCTAAAGGAGAAATCAAAATGGCAGTACCTGCACGTCGCACTTCAAAAGCGAAGAAAAACAAACGTCGTACACACTACAAAGTAACAGCTCCATCTGTAAACTTTGACGAAACTACTGGAGATTACTCACGTTCTCACCGTGTATCACTTAAAGGATACTACAAAGGACGTAAAATCGCTAAAGCTGCATCAGCTGAATAATAGAAGGGAGATACCATGCGCGTAAATATTACACTTGAACACAAAGAATCTGGTGAACGCTTGTACCTTACTTCTAAAAACAAACGTAACACTCCAGACCGTCTTCAATTGAAGAAATACTCACCAAAACTTCGCAAACACGTAGTGTTTACAGAAGTTAAATAAGGGTTCACTACACGTCAGTAGACTTTAGAAACCTTGATTTAAAGCAATTCTTGAATTTCGAAATTTCACTACATTGCGATATAAATCAATCGAATCACTACCTTTTTCACTACCTTTTATGAAATAAGAAACTGATTCGTTTATTTAAAAAAAAGAGGAACTTTAGTGTCAAGCTCCTCTTTTTTATTTGTTCTTTTACTTACAAATCGTAAGACCTGGTTTGAGAGAGAAGCATTTCACTATATATTAAAATCATTCTATTAAAGCATTTTGTAAGACTACTATACCTTAAAAATTTGAATTTTTTTTAATATAATTGGTTGAAAAAGGGAAATATGCATCCTATAATGCATTAATTAATCTCAAATAACAAATCTCTCCTCTCACTATCTATTCTCCATCATTTTACTTCACTTCAATATTCCCTTAAAACAAATAGATATTTTCATTTTCTAATATCACTTTAATACTGCTTAATTCTTTTTCAATTTTATGTTTATTATCTTCTTTAAAATCATAAAGTGAGGCCAATCTATTATCATAACTACATAATAGCAATCTGACAACAAAATATCTATCTAAGCTGAAATTACTTCTAGTCCCATCTTCGCCAAGCTTCATAAATTCTTCATACAAATTTTCATCAAATGGTTTAAATATTGACTCCCACATCCATTTAATAAATTCTTCAGAAATAAAATGAGACACCATTGAACCTTCACATAACTCACATAAAAATTCTGATTCTCTTAAATCTTCAATGTTTTCTTTCATATATTGTCTATGAATAGATTTTTTCCATATTTTAAATTCTTCAATCTTCATTACTTCTTTATTAGACCGTTCTGAATAGGCTAGACAGAAAATCAATACTAAAATAATATCCTCTAATTTCATAAACATCAAAAGATATTCTATAGCATTATCATCAAACAAATCTTGGCTATATCCTCCACTCAATAAAATATTTTTACTATGATTAACCCGTTTGTTCATGAGATATACTGGCATGTGCTCATCACTCATCATTTTTGAGAATAAATCAATAAAATTGTTATCTTTATCTTTGCTATCAATAGTCCATGAAAAAAGAATTGAAAAAATATCTGAAAAATACTTGCTATTTTTTCCTTTTTTATCAATCTCCTCCAAAACATTCAATAAATCCATTATATCTTTAGGATTTTTCAACTGATTTAAGAAGTTAATATCCTCTACTTTTTCTAGCATTACTAAATATATCCTATAAATACAATAATTTCTTTTTGTATTATCTCGATTTAATTTACTATATGGTCGCGACAATCGAACACTTTTTATATCTCCATTACAGATTCGCCAAAATATATCTTGATAATCTTTACTCCTATAAAAGTCATTTTCTATATCAAGCAATTTCCATAAATCTGTTTTTGCAAGATTTACAATTTCTGTAGGCATTACCTTTAAACGATTTAAGATACTCCACTTGTGTATATAATACCAGTAAATAATGTCTAGATTTCTTTTAAGTAAAACAGCATGAATTATATACCTTATTTTTTTTATTTTCTTCAGTTTCACAATACTTCTTTATTCTTTTTATTAAAACGTCTATTTTTTCTGATTCACAATGAAATGCAAGATTATAGAACTTATGTAATTCTTCTTCATTCGAACTAACATCTGTACCCCTATTTATAATGTAATCAATTCCTCTTTCAATTTTAAATTGTAAGTCATCCTCTAATCCTACCATTGGTCTTACTATAGTTTTAAAACTAAAGATGTTATTGAATAAATTTTTAAAAGACTGTTCAATTTCTGCTCCTATTTTTGATTTTTCATATAAATTAGTAGTGTTATATAAATAACTTCGTGAAAAGGTTTCACTTGATAATGCTACTGACTCTATCAAAAGCGCCGTACAATAAGTTGAAATGACCACAAACGCAGAAAGCCAAATCACTTTAATATATTCTATAATTTCATTTACACTCTTGAATACATTATTTAATATTTCGAAATTGAATTTCAACTGTGAACAGATAACAATGATTGGGAAACTAGCGATCAGCCAAAATAGAAGGGTAACCGGGAGTTCATTAAATCTTCTTAACCAGAAATTATCATGAAATTTTATTTTCTTTATATTGTACCCTAAATAGAAATTATCTTTATTATCAATATCAACTGTCTGTCTCTCTAGAAAACTTGATATAAATATCATTATTGAAACTAGACCAACTGACATTAAAAACATATCTTTACCTTCTAATTGAATAGAAACGTTTCCTACTATCAAGAATGATGATAGTAACAATGTTATCCAAATCGCAATATTCTTAATTGGATGTATTACAACCCCAATAATAAAACCAACTAAATTACCAATTTTTCTTAAACAAAATAATGATACAACTAATAATTTATCAAGTAAAATATCCATCATACTTCACTATCCCCCTAAAAAACTATTATATTTGCCACTAATATTAAATGAGCATTAATAAAAAACAAAAACTACTATTTATAAGTCTGAGAAACAAGCACCTTTATTATATCATAACAAACATGTGTTTTTTGCATTAAATCTACAAACTCATAAAAGTATAACTATTATACTTAGGTTTCCGAAAAATAAGTATTTTCCGGAAAAATATCGAAATTAAATCAAAACTAAAAATATCTCATACATTTGAACTGAACCCCAAAAGTTAGACAGAAAAAATCTAACTTTTGGGGTGCAGTTCATCAAAGGTGCTTTTCATTTTAAAAAACTTGTGGAAAAACTTCATCCCATATATCTACTAAGCTTTTCCCGTCAAATACTTTAGCTTCCATAGCTTCATCAATTGTATCAAACTGCTGACCTTCATAATCATAACCAACTACACATATACTCGATAAAAAGCAAGCACCTCGGCTATTATAATTAAATTCAAGATCTTTGTCTAAATATTTTTTAATTTCATCCTTTTTCATATAGGACCATCCCAACTAAAACAATCTCAACAAACAAGATTTTTTCCTTAGATTCTATTCCCACTACTAGCTAGATTCTATTCCCACTACTAGCTTTCTATGATGCTGACGATTTCATCCTCAAAATACTCTCTAAGAGTTCCGTCAACATCTACAAGTAAGGAATCCATCTCCTCGGCATTGTCCGAGGCGTCACAATAGTCTTCTACAAATCCTCTAACTACCACGCCATTTTTAAGCGTGATGACTACATCTGTACGGTTAAATTCCCAGAGCTTCATTTAAATATCCCTTTCAATATTGGCTAATTGCTTTGCTTTTTCGTAGTAAGGTGTTAAGAAATCGATAAAACCTTGTTTGTCGCTTGGATCATGTTCCTCTAAAAATATCATCAACTCAAAGTCATTGAGAGCGTCAAACATTTCAGAGTTTTCATTAGCCCAAGCCTCGGCAAATTCCTCATCTTCTCCAAAAAGTGCGTTAAACGTAAAGGAAAAATCCCAAAAATTATCAATCTGACCACTGACTGCTTGCTGGAGCATGTCTAATACTTGTTGACTATATCCCATTACCCATCCCCTCCTAATAAGAACGTTGTAGCATATTGAGCTACGTTCCAAAAATTTAACAGACAAAATCTAATTTTTGGGGTGCAGTTCATTCATCAAAGATGATTTTTATTTTAATAATACTGCACTTCAATTCCATCCATAATTTCTACTAAAGTGTTATCGTCAATTTTTAGAGAAATCAGATCAATGAATGATGATACCTGGTATTCCTTATCTCCAATCACCACTACAATATCATGAACAGAATTAGGAAAAATCCCACATACTTGACCATTATAATCAAAAGAGGCGTCCCAACCATTGTCATATAACTCTTGTAAATCATCTAATATTGCCATATAAACTAAATCTTTTTCCATAGTGTTTTCTTTCAAATAAGTCAGGTAAAAGCACCTAGATTATTCTAAGTCCTATGAGATTGTTTTAATCGAGACAATCTCACTCTCAAAGAGAGAAATTTCAGTAGTTTCATCTGGACTAGGATTGTCAATGAGGATAGTGATTTCATCTTGCTCATCATTGTCCATTTCGTCAACAAAGTCTATGACACGTCCCTTGATTATCTTATCGCAATTAGTGGCTACCTGAACCCTTGATCGAAGATACTTCCAAAGCTGTTTACTCATTTATTTTCCTCTCTGCTATTTTTTCGATAGTTCTTATACTTTTTATAGTTAGTCGATAAAATCGCCTAGGTTGAACTAAGCTCTAATAATTTTTATTTCCTTGATAATATCTTCAGGATATGAGCGATCATCTATGACTAATTCGTCAGGAGCATCTAAAGCATAACCGTCAAATCAATCAACCGCCCTACCCTTGATGTAGGCCCCATCTTCTAAAATAAGGCGAACATTTTTATCAACATATTCCCATAGTTTCATTGAGTTCCTTCTCTCTAACAGCAGAACAATATGACCCAATATTAGTTATTTACTAATGGCTTTTAGTTCCTGTTAAAAGCATTATAGCACACCTTGTTTGCTAAAGTACAACAAGCACTCCATTAGACTAACCTGCTACCTTGCTTTTTTTTTGTAAAAATGTTATATACTTAAATAAAAGGGACTGGTTTGGCACCCAATGGCCTATTTTAGGTCGGCGCCTAAGTCAGTTCCTTTTACTGTTTCGATTACTCCAAAGGTTATGCCTTTAATATTCTTGCGTCAGTTAGTTTTTTAGGCTATAATTAAATTAACGGATAGAGGTTTTCCATCTCCCCTTGAAACAGATCTTTCTGCAGTAGGAGGTGGGACACCTCTATTTTTTATAATCGCTAACCTCCGATTATACTTGTACTAGAAATTTTTTTGAGTTATAATTAGCTTAAGGTAAAGGTGGTCTAACGCCCATGAAACAGCTTACTGTGGAGGCGGTGGGTCACCTTTATTTGATTTCAAAATCAAGAAGATGTATAATTAAGTCAAGAAAGAAGCATGGTTTTCCCGCCCAAAAGCTCTATAGCTGTGGGAGAGTCATGCTTCTTTTTTGCCTCTAAAAAGAGAACACAAAAAAAGCCGTCTCAATCTTTGAGGCAGCCATCAGCAATTTATAAATAAAAAGGGTGCCCCATTTTTGGGCTACCCTATTACTATACCTAAAATTAGTTATGGGTAACTAAAAGGGTAGTAAAATCAAAAAAAAGCACTCTAGGATAGAGGCCTAAAGTGCTTAGTTTCAAGGCTTTACAGCCTATCTTATTTAATAAAATATTACAACATCTTGTTGTAGAATTCAACGACAAGTGCTTCGTTGATTTCTGGGTTGATTTCGTCGCGTTCTGGCAAGCGAGTCAATGAACCTTCCAATTTTTCAGCGTCGAATGATACGAATGCTGGACGTCCAAGAGTAGCTTCTACTGCTTCAAGGATTGCTGGAACTTTCAATGATTTTTCACGAACTGAGATCACTTGACCTGGAGTTACGCGGTATGATGGGATATCAACGCGTTTTCCGTCAACAAGGATGTGACCGTGGTTTACGAATTGACGAGCTTGACGACGAGTAGTCGCAAGGCCAAGACGGTAAACAACGTTATCCAAACGACGTTCCAAAAGAAGCATGAAGTTGAAACCTAGGATTCCGCCTTTGATTTTTGTAGCTTGTACGAACAAGTTACGGAATTGTTTTTCACCTACACCGTAAGTGAAACGAAGTTTTTGTTTTTCAGCCAATTGCAAACCGTATTCTGACAATTTAGAACGGTTGTTTGGTCCGTGTTGTCCTGGTACGTAGTTACGACGTGCCAATTCTTTACCTGTACCTGTAAGTGAAAGGCCAAGGCGACGAGCTTGTTTCCAAGATGGTCCTGTATAACGTGACATATGTATGTCCTCCTGATATAAATAATATTTGGCGGAAATAGTCACTTAGAAAGCCCTGATTCGTGCAGATGCCCTTCGCCTAAACAGCCAAGGTTACTTGTCATAAGACACCTGTTGACGAGCTTCATGCTTTCCTGCTGCTATTTCACACAAAGGCTATTGTACCATGAAAAGCTAGATTTGTAAAGGAATTTTACGACTTTATTTCAAATTGAGGCTGAATGTAAACTTGCTTCCTAAGCCATATTGACTTTCTGCTGTGATTTCGCCACCAAGCTGATGGGCTAGTTCGCGTGCAATCGCAAGACCTAAGCCATGTCCACCTGTCTTCATATTGCGCGAAGTTTCTACACGATAAAGTCGTTTAAAGATCTTTTCCAAATCCTCAGGAAGGATCCCCTGTCCCTCGTCTTTCACACTGATTGTCAGCTCTTGTTCTGTTAATTGGGCAAGAACCTCGATTCTGGTTCCTGGTTCTGAATATTTAAAGGCATTGTTTAACAAATTGACCAAAATACGAGAAAGTTTGTCAGAATGGCTCTTGATTTTCGCCGACTCAGGTGATACTTGAATGTAAACATCTCGCTCCTCTTGTTCAATCTGGAGTTGAAATTCACTCATTGACTCAATCAGCAACTGATCTAAAAAGACCTCTTCGACTTCTTCATCAGCAGTATCTTGAGGTTGTGTATTGAGAGTCAAAACATCCAATTCCTCCACTAGCTTGTTTAGACGCTCGGTTTGCCGACCAATCGTGGTTAAGTAGTGGAGCCGCTCCTCTTCCTTGATCACTCCATCTAGAATTCCCTCCACAGTAACCTGAATGGAGGTAATGGGAGTTTTAATATCGTGAGAGAGCTGCGCAATCATCATTCTCTTTTCTTGCTCACTCTCATCAAGTGATTGAAAGGTAGCCTGCAAATTGTGGGACATGTCATTAAAAGCCTGGCCCAGCTCTTGAAATTCTAATGGGCCTTTGGTTTCAATTTCTGTGCTGAAATCCTTGCTGGCTATATCCTGAGCTTGTTTTTTCAAATGTTTCAGAGAAGAGAACACTGGCGACAAAAGAAAGATGCTCACTGCAGCGCCAATGAAACTAGCAATCAAGGTCATTCCAACTAGAAAGTAAACTTCACTTTTCTCGATCAACATCCGTTGGACTGCCCAGAAAACGACCAAAATCGTTAGTAGAGTCGACACTAGATACCCCACTAAAATATAGTTTTTTAATTTCATTTTCTACCTCTTGGTCTTTCCATCTTATAGCCCAAACCCCAGACAGTTTTAATAGCAGGAGCATTTGAATTTGTATACTTGGTCAACTCTTGCCTCAAAGCATGGATATGAACATTGAGTGTATTGGTATCATCCACATAGTCCTCTTGCCATACCTTCTCATAAAGTTCCGTCTTTGAAAAGACTCTCTCAGGATTGCTGGCCAATATCCATAGAAGCTCAAAGGATTTTACTGTCAATTCCAAAGGTTGCTCCCCAATGCGAACCTCATGAGTCACATGGTTGATCACCAAGTCACCAAACTCGATCTGTTCTGTCTCTCCTCCACGGCTAAGGCGACGCAAGATATTATTCACTCTTAAAACCAATTCGCGTGGGCTAAAGGGTTTGACTATAAAATCATCTGCCCCCAAACTTAATCCATAAATCTTATCCTGTTCGCTTGTCTTAGCAGTTGTAAAGAGGAAGGGTTGATCCGGAGCGATATACTGAACTTCACTGATAAAATCATAACCATCCATATTGGGCATCATAATATCTGTGATAATGAGGTCGATAGATTTTTTTCTGAAAAGTTCTAATCCCTCCTTACCATCATGGGCGACCAAAACATCGTAACCTGCCTGTATAAGATAGCGGTTTTGAATATCTAGAATATCTATCTCATCATCAACCAGCAAAATTGTCTTTTTCATCTGACACTCCTTCGATAAAAACAGTGTTATACTTGCTTTAGTATAACACTATTTTCTCTAATGTTTAAGTGATTTGAATCTTAATCTTCTCGTTTGCTTGTCAAACCCAAAAGTCCAACAAGACCTGCCAAGGCTAGACCAAAGATACCAAGGCCAGCTGTAGCCGTTTTAGCTTCCCCAGTATTTGGTAGCATCGCTTTATCATCTTTTTTCATCATATTAGCCATTGGGCTAGAAGCTGGTTGATCTACTTTCATATCTGACATATGGTGATTTGTACCCATCATACCCTCAGTCGTACCTGTAGAGCCTGTTTCAGAAGGCTTCGTATTCATCTGACCTTGTTGAGATGGTATTGTCGCCATTTCTTTTCCACGAAGCTGAATCGTTACTTGACGAGTAGCAATCAGATTGGTCAAATCAGGTTTGCCATCTTTAGATCCATAGACTTTAACAGTAGCTAGGTATGTATGGGTTCCGTTAGCTCGAAGTTGATCCAGCAAGGCCTGACCATCTTTGCCAACCGTATTGCCATTCAAATCCACTTCGTAGAAATATTGGCCTTTAGCCAAGCCTTCAAGTGGCAATAGGGCAGGATTTTTAGCTGTTCCGTTGTCGGACCATGGAGCTTTGTCTGAAGCTTTTAACAAGAGGCGAGTCAACATGCCATCTCCACCAAAAGCTTCATATGGAATAACTTGGTTGACACCAGCTGTGAATGGACCTGGGAAATTGGCTCTATCCAAGTAAGAAGCTGGGACATCTACTGTGTCTTTAGTGTTGTCAGCCACACCTTTTTGCACTTCAGCTGGAGTGGTCAAACCATTCAAGTTAACATCCAAATCTTTAGTCGCTACCAGATTAGTTAAGTCAGGCTTGCCGTCTTTCGCACCATACACCTTGATGGTAGCTTTATAGCTTTGTGTACCGTTTTGTTTCAAGAGGTCAAGCAGCTCTTTATCTGATTTTCCTTGGGTGCCTGCTAAATCCACTTCGTAGAAGTAAAGGCCTTTGCCCAATTTTTCTACTGGTGGGAGAGCAGGATTTTTAGCTGTTCCATTATCTGACCATGGAGCCTTATCAGAGGCTTTCAAGATAAGACGAGTTAACATGCCATCACCAGCGAAGAATTCGTATGGAATGACTTGGTTGACACCAGCTGTAAATGGTCCTGGGAAATTAGCTCTATCCAAGTAAGAAGCTGGGACATCTACTGTATCTTTGGTGTTGTCAGCCACACCTTTTTGGACTTCAGCTGGAGTGGTCGCTGGTTGTGCTTCACTGGCTTCACGGTCTTGTCCAGAAACTGTAGACTCAGGACTTTCCACAGGTTTAACTGCATCTTCTGTTTGTTTCTTAGAGTCAGCTTGTGCTTGCACTTCTTCTTTTGGTGCTACTACCGGCTCTTTAGCAGTTGCGTCCGCTTTTTCTGAAGAGCTTGTGGTATCCACACTTGCTTTAGGTGTTGGAATAGACTGTTCTGAAGGAAGAGCTACATCGACTGCTTTTTTGAGAAGCTCTGCTGGTAAGTCGCTCTTTTCACTCACCGAAGCAGCATCTGACACGACTTGGGCAGGAGTCGGATTGACGACATCAGCACGCGCAGAACTTGGTTGACCAACTAGGACAAAGAAGCCACTAGCCACAACAACTGAAGCAACACCGACACTGAGACGGCGAATAGACCAACGAGTATATCTCTGATTTGGATTGAATTTCATAGGATTCTCCTTAGAGTTTTCTTTTTTTGATGACTCTAGTATAATCTCCTAAAATTAAAAAGGATTAAGAAAAAGTTAAAATTTTTCTTAAATCCCTCTTATGAAATACTTATATTGACTCGTTAATTATTTGGAAAGAGAGTAGCCCTTCCTCTCCTACTCACTCAGTTCAGCTAGAGTGTCCAAATGTTGGTTATTAATGACTGCCATGATGTAGCATCTGCCTGCAAAAGGTCATTGGGTCCGAATTGGACATCCAGAGGAGCATTTTCGTAGGCACGAAAACCAAGTACGTTGAGGTTGTATCGCCCACGTAAATCTAACTGACTGAGGCTTTTACCTACATGATTGGGGGATTTTCATCTCGACAATCGAAACATTCTTATCCAGCTGAAAGACGTCTACGCTGTTATGAAAGAGGATGGTCTGTGCCAATGAGCGCCCCATTTCAAACTCTGGTGAGATGACTGCGTCTGCGCCAATTTTTTCCAACACCTTTTTAGCTGTATGGCTTTTGACCTTGGCAATGACGGTCGGCACTCCTAGACTCTTACAGTGCATAACCGCGAGAACACTGGACTCCAGATTTTCACCCGTTGCGACGACTACGGTATCACAGGTGTCAATCCCCGCTGATAGAAGGAGTTCTTCATCCGTAATATCGCCCACTACCCCACGAGTTAGCACAGGTTCTAATTGATTGATACGTTCCTCGTGGTCATCAATAGCAATGATATTCATGTCATGCTTGGCTAGAGCTTCCAAAACACTGCTCCCAAAAATTCCCAAGCCTAAAATTCCAATTGTCCGATCTGACATCGTTTTTCCTTTCTTATCCGATAGTGATATCTGCTTTCATACAGTGAATCGTATCTTTCTTGTCTGGCTGGTATTCCGCTACACTGACCAGTAGTGTCAAGGGGCCAATACGGCCGATAAACATCAACAACATAACGATACTGAGGGCTATCTTGCCTAACTCCGGCGTTAAATTTGCCGTTACCCCAACAGTTGCAAGGGCTGAAATGGTCTCAAACATGAGGTAGATAAAGCGCGGATTTCCCTCTGCTGTTATTCCTAGCAGGATCAAGCCCAGCAAGAAAGTTAGCAAGAAGATAATAAAGACACTGAAAGACTTTTGTACGGTTCGGGGTTCAATGGTCCTCCGAGCCACATTAACATGAGGCAAGCCCAATAGTTCACTACGAGCAAAGACCAACAAGACAAAGAAGGTCGTAATCTTGAGCCCCCCTGCTGTCCCTCCCGGCGCCCCTCCCAGAAACATCTGTAAGATATAGATGAACAAGGTCACCGGTCGAGCCTGGGTGTAGTCAATAGAAGCAAAGCCTGCCGTTCTCATGCTGACGGTCTGGAAGAAACTAACCAGCAGTTTCTCTGGAGCGCTGAGATTTCCAATCGTTCCAGGGTTGTTCCACTCGATGAACAAAGTCGATACGGTTCCAAAGAGCAAAATTCCCGCCGTTAAAAAGAGAACCAACTTGGTATGGAAACGCAGGCGCCGTTTTTTCTTTTTCCCAAACTGGGTCGCTAGATCAAACCAGACCATAAATCCTAGCCCCCCCGTGATAATCAAACCTGCAATCACTAGATTGATTAAGGGATCCGTTTGAAAGGCTACCAAACTCGTACTTCCAAAATTATCAAATCCAGCATTACAGAAAGCTGAAACAGCCAAAAAGATAGAGGTTAGAATCCCTCGCCCCCAACCAAATTCGGGGATAAAGCGAAAACTCAAGAGAAAGGCACCAATCCCTTCCACCAGAAAAGTCGTCAGAAAGATTGAACGGATGAAATCCTTTAGAGACTGGGTTTCTCCATAACTAAAACTTTCTTGAATAGTCTCACGACCACGAAGACTGAGCTTTTGCTTGCCTTTGATATAAAAGATTCCGATAAAGGTCATGAGACCCAATCCACCGATCTGGATCAAAATCATACAGATCAACTGGCCCCAGATATTGTAAGTAGAGGCTACTGGCTGGGTAAAGAGCCCTGTCACACAGACCATAGACACAGTCGTAAAGAGATGATCAAAGTAGGTCGCTTGTGACGTTCCTGCTTGCACAAAGGGAAGGCTTAAAAGGAGCGAACCCAGGAAGATAACTAGGGCAAAACTTAAAAAGATGCGACGGGCTGGCGATAAACGTCCCAGTGTCGTCCTGATTTTTTCCAAAAAAGATTTGAATAACATAACTACATTCTACCATAAAAACAGTAAGAGCACTCACATGTGGTGCACAATGGCAAGACAGAGTTCGAGTGCCTTATCAAAAGCTTCAGAGCCCCAGTCACGACTGTCGTAGTTGTCCAGATCTGCCAAGGAATCTGCAGTAAAGAGCAATTCCCCCCAGACAACACCACGTAGTTGGGCCACTGCCGCAAGAGCAGAGCACTCCATCTCCACAACAGCACAGCCTTCTTCCTTACGATAAGCCACCTTTTCAGCCGTCTCTCGGTAAAAACCATCTGTCGTCCAGGTCATAACTTCCTCATAAGGAATACCTCTTTGTTCCAAGACTTGCTCAATAGCAGAGATAGCCTCAATCTGCATCTCCATATAACGAGAAGGCGCTACATAGTGGTAGCTGGTTCCCTCATCCCGCAGAGCGCGAACAGGGACGAGAAAGGCATTCTCCTCTATATCAGCTAGGACGCCACAGGTTCCAGTGGAAATGATTTGCTCCACACCATAGCCAATCAACCAATCCATAAACTGGGCTGCTGGGGCAGAGCCCACGGGTGCCTGGGCCAGACAAATCTTCTCGTTCTTGTAGTTGATGACGTAGACTGGATAAGTCTTGGTGGCCGAAACGAACTCACCAACACAATCCGCCCCTACTTCCCCCGCATAACGGTCAATCTCCTCCTCCAAAAATGCATAGATACACTTCTTTGGCAACTTTAAGTCTAACCCCTCATGTGTTGGCATAAGAACCGCCTGAGGATTGTCATCAAACTCTAAAATGGGAATCGCATGCTTCTGAATCATCGCCCACCTCCTCTAATTTTGTACTATTGTATCAAAAACTGACGGAGTGTCAAGGAGTTGTCTTTAGCAAGCCAGAAATCTCCTCTTCCATACACTTGAGAAATCGTTGCACCGCTGGAGGAGTCGGTTTCTGTTTTGGCAAAGTGATTGAGGACTTATGAAGAATACCAAATCCAACAACAAAAAAGACATGAATCTGAAATAAGCAGAACATGTCTTTTTTAGCTTGTTTGAAAGTCAAGTAAATAAATCTTAGCTCTTCTAGAACTCCCTTATTTCCACAAACCACCTAAAATCTGTTTTTCTAATAAGTCTAGGTCTTCTTCCTTTATTTCTCCGTTGTCACTAACGATATAAAGCTGAGCGAAGTAAGCCAACAATGGACCAACACAAATACGAACCATTTGAGGACTCGTTAACTCTGGATTTACACGTGGATCTGCTAGCAATTCCTTATGAAGCACTCGAAGTTTATCTTGAATAGCATTCCAGATAAAAATCTGTTCATTTTTTAGTTTTTTATTTGAAAAACTCTCCTGCAGAATGATTTTCATCAAAGCACGATTTTTTTTGAGATAGCTCATACGATCATGGACGAGATAACGAACCCTCTCTTCTGTCGTTTCAAAAGCTAAGAGTTCTTCAAAAAAACTACCGAAAATACCTGGGACTACAGGATGTAAAATAGCCGTCAGTAAATCATCCTTCGTCTTAAAATACTTAAACAAAGTTGCCTGACTTAGTCCAGCACGCTCAGCTATATGAAGAGTTGAGGTCCCATGGTAACTCCTGGTTGATATGAGATCCACTGCTGCCTGCATGATTTTTTTCTTTCCTTGAGGGTAATTCGCTTCTTCTAAGTAATCTTCAAACGATTCAAAAATAGTCTTATCCATCTAATCTTCACACCTTTTTAGCATTATTTATGTTGATTTCTAAACTTTACGATAACGACGCAATCCAACAATATTGAGAATTGTTAAAATGATCAAGAAAATCATTAAAACACCAAGATTTGACAAAATATCACCAAGATTGTGCCCGTAAAGAATAATCTGGCTTATTGCATCACCAGAATAGGTTAATGGCAAAAATTTCCCCACAGTTAGAGCCCATTCTCCCATGGATGACAATGGAATAATTCCTGAGAAAAAAAGTTGGGGCATAATCACGAGAGGAATAAATTGCATCATTTGGAATTCTGATTTTGCTAGAGTAGACAAGAGAATTCCAAAAGCTAGTGCTACAAGAGCCAGTACCACATTAACTATTATAACATTTAAAATACTTCCTACAACTTCTACATCTAGTAACCAAATTGCTGCTAAAACGACAACTGCCGTTTGAAAAATCGCAATAATACCGTAAGACAACATATAGCCATAGACGATTTCAGATCGTTTCACTGGTGTTGCTAACAAACGTTCTAGTGTTCCACTGGTGCGCTCTTTCAAAAGCGCCATACCTGAAATCAAAAAGACAAAGAAGAAAACTACAAAACCTATCAAAACCGGAATCATACTGGTAAAGAAGCTTGTATTTTCATCTCCATACTGATAAGACTCCTTGATTTCTGGTGTTTTTGCGTCCGAGTCCAATTGTGGAAGAGCTTGTTTGACACGAGATAGTAACTGATCGGTGCCTTCACTGGCGATACTTGTTCGTAACACTTGTCGTATCATAGATGTCTTGGAGGCATCTGTATTTGCGTAGTCGACCTGATACTCACCGTCTTTATAAGAAATCACAGCATCGACTTTTTCATTTGCTAGCGCTTCTTTGGCTTGATCTAAGTCTTGATAAGTATCGACGTCCACATGATCGAGCTCATCCATTTTCGTTACCAAACCAGTTGGTAGATCCTGTGTTGCTAACTTGACATTCACGGTTGTACTAGCTGAAAACATGAGGTTCATCAACCACATGATAAAAACAGGTGCTATAAACATCAGGGCTAGAGTTCGTTTGTCACGAAGTAATTCTTTGATGACTTTTTTTGCAATCGCTATTGTTCTCATTTTACTCACCTTCTGCTTTTAAAAATACTTCTTCAATACTTGAAACTTGATAACTTTCTTTTAAGTGTTGCGGTGTATCAAAAGCAATGATTTTTCCGCCTAATAATAAGCCGACCTTATCCGTCAACTCTGCTTCATCCATAACATGGGTAGTAACTAATATCCCAACCCCATTGTCTCTAAGTGCGAATAATTCTTTCCAGATTTTCTTTCGAAGAGAAGGGTCAATTCCAACTGTCGGTTCGTCCAAAATCAAGAGTTGAGGATTTCCTAAAAGCGCGATAGCCAGTGACAAACGCCGTTTCATTCCTCCAGAATAACCAGATACCGCCTTGTTTAAGTAGTCTGTCAGATCTACTACTTGAGCTATATAAGCAATTTCCGCCTTTAGGTCTTTTTTAGAAAGCCCCTTTAGCTGACCAAAAAATTCCAGATTTTCTTGGCCTGACAAGGTCTCGTATAAAGCATCTGATTGGGCCATATAGCCAATATCTCCTAAAATATGGCGATTGGGCATAGTATGACCCAATACCAAAGCAACCCCTCCGTCAGCTTTTTCCATCCCTAACATGGTCTTAATCATAGTTGATTTACCAGCACCAGACGGACCAATTAAACCTATAATTTCTCCCGGCTGCAATTCAAAGCTGATATGATTCAAAACCATTTGACGACCAAAAGACTTATCTAAATCTTGTAAATGTAGTAATGTTTTCATTTACTTCCTCCTTGGTGAGTGATTGCTCACTTACTAAATATAAACCTATTATAGTGAGTGCTTACTCACTTGTCAAGAGAAAAATCTGAATTCTTTAAAAAATAAAGCACCAGACATTATTATCTGATGCTTATAATGGATAGCTATTGCTTTTAGAGCTGTTTCTAAATCTCTTCTCGATACTCCGAAATGGTCTTTCCTGTCCACTTTTTAAAGGCCTATTCTTCCTCTACTCTTCTCAGCCAATCCAACCATCGTCATTGCTATCGCAACTCTAATGACCTTGGCGATGGAAATTCATTTTACTCATTTTTATATGAAACAGACTAAGAAATTTTCAAGACCTAATTGGGAGTTGTTTTAGCTACAATCCATCTCTCAAACACAAAAACTCTCCCTTCTCTTTCGAGAAAGGAGATTCTTTTTTATCCTTGTCCGCCAGGGGCTGGACCACCACCTTGAGGGCCTCCATTTGGTCCTCCGCCTCCAGGCATAGAGTTGACGATTTCCGTTTGTTTTTCGCCGTTGAGATAGATATCTCCACCTGTGTAGGTCGCAGTTCCATCAAAGTCAAAACCTGTTTGACCAGTCATTTTAATGGTTCCGCCTGTAACTGTGATATTACCGTTCGAGTCGATTGGATCTGTGTCTCCTTGGCCGACTTCTACTGTCAGGCTCCCACCGTTCATGGTGAAGAAGATTTCACTCTGTTGGGAGTTTTTATTAGCTGCGTTGACTCCATCATCTGTCGAATAGATGCTAATGTCCCCACCGTTGATAGTGATTGACTTACCTTCAAGTCCTTCTGTCGAATTCTTGACGGTGTAGGTACCACTATCGATAACCAGGTCTCCAGAAGCGTGGATGCCATCATCTCCTGCTGTGACGGTGATATTGTTGTTGGATAGGTACATGGTCCCGACTGAAGTATCCTCATCATTATCAACTTTGACACCATCTTCCTTGGCATCGATGGTCATGGTCGTACCAGTGATGTTGAGTTCATCATTGACATTAAAGGCATCGCAACTGCTGTGATGTTATAGGTGCCACCCGTGATGTGGAGAGTGTCATTAGCCTTGATCCCGTTGTTCTTCTTGCCATCTACATTGAGAGTTCCTTTCCCGTTGATGGTCAAATCCACCTTAGAAAAGAGAGCTGCGTCTGCTTTTTCGTCGCTGTTAGAGCTTGAGTCAGAGAGACTGTTGGTGGTTCCCTCTGCTAGAGTCAAGTAGACATGGCCAGCTGATGTCGCAGATATCGCTGCATTAGTATTGGTCATAGTCGCACCTTTTAAGACTAGGTGAACATCTGCCGACTTATCTGCCTCGACCTTGATCTGCACTCCGTCAGACTGACCTGAAATCACATAGGTTCCAGAGTTTGTGATGGTCACTGTTGATTCAGAGACTGTCACCCCATCTCCAGAGACGTTTGCAGATGAGCCAGATAACTCAATCTTAGAAGCTGTGCTTTCATCATAAGAAGTATCATAGTCCTTCTCTGTAAAATAGGATAATTGATTTGTCTTTGTTGCAGTTGTTGTGGCACTATTTGTCGTTGCATTGGTATTGGATGTAGTTGTTGACTGGGCACATGCTGCCATCAGCACCATTGCCGTTAAACTCGTTGCGAGTAGGGTCCATTTTTTTGATTTCATACCTTTTTCCTCTCCTTCGTATGATATAGCTAGACAGTCTACAGAAGATTCCTGAAACGAAACTAAAACTTTTCTGAAAGTTTCCTTAAATTCAGTTTCAGTTAAGTTTCGCTTAATAAAACTTTTAGAAATGTCCTCTAGACTTGTTCCAAGCAAGTTTACCTTGTTTAATCTATGATTTATCTAAAGGAGAAATTGCTGATGAAACCCCTAGAAACAAGCTTTGAACGGATCGAAACCAAGTATATGGTTTCTAAAACAGATTTACAGGATTTAATAGAAGATTTGAAAGACTACCTCGTCGAGGATGACTATCCGACTTCGACCATTTCCAATATCTACTTTGACACAGAAGATTTTCAGCTCATCCAAGACTCTCTGCAGGATCAGCATAAGAAGGAAAAAATCCGTATGCGGACCTATCTCGCGCAACCAAGCGCTGACAGCCCCGTCTTTCTAGAAATCAAGTCCAAAGATGATACCGGTGTCGGTCATAAGCACCGCGTCCTAGCTCAGTCAGATACCATCACTCAGCTCATCACTAAGGGGTGGGGAGGAAACCTGATCAAAGATAGCTTTCTGGTAGCAGAGGTACAAAAGCTACGCCAACGCTACAGTGAGGCTCTCAAACCATGTATCTATATCTCTTATGACCGTTTTTCACTAAAAGAAAAAAAGAAAATTCAAGGATTCCCCTACCAGAAAATTCGTGTCACTCTTGACCAAAACCTGATCTATCGTGATAAACAGGTCTGCCTATTTGCTGACAAAAATGGCCTGCCTCTCTTAGAAGACGACCTGGTCATCATGGAAATCAAGGCACCTGGTGACAAACCGCAATGGCTACAGGATATCCTTGATAAATATGGCTGGTAGAGCAAAAATTCTCAAAATACTCCTGCGCCTACCATAAATCACAAGGACTGACCTATGCCCCACAACCTATCGGAGAAAGTGTAGGTAATGCTTATGTCTAACCTTTTTAACTCTATTTTCAACGACGCAACCGCCACTGCTGATCCCCTCCAACTCCTACTCGCCCTTGTCGTCAGTCTTTTTCTAGGACTAGCACTCAGCTGGGCCTATAAGCAACGGACTCTTTACACACGGGAATTTGTCATCAGTTTGACTCTTTTACCTTGTTTGATGACGCTGGTTATCTTCCTCGTCAATGGCAGTCTTGGAACGTCGATTGCAGTGGCAGGGACCTTTAGTCTCATTCGTTTCCGTTCTGCAACGAGTGGCTCTCGAGAGCTGATCGCTGTCTTTCTAGCCATGATCATCGGTCTGGCGGCAGGGACAGGATACCTTCTCTTGGCCGTACTCTTCACGGTCTTTATCCTAGGCATTTGGCTCCTTTTGGAAAAACAACAGAGCAAGAGCAATCACCAACGTCGTAGACTCTTGACCATCACACTTCCCAATAAAGAAGACCGCCTAGATACTATCCAGATCGCGCTAGATCAATTTTGCACCGAGTCTGACCTCATCTCAGTAGATACCAGCAATGCTGGTGAATCCTTGCAAACCGTCTACGAAGTCGACCTCCATTCTCAAGTAGACGACTTCCAACTGACGAACTACCTGACAAGCAAGATTCCTCAGTGCGATGTTTCCTTGACCAAGAAAGCCAAAAAGAAGAAAAATCTATAAGACTAAGATAAAGATTATAAAAAGAACAGCCCAAGCTGTTCTTTTTAGTTTTCTTTTACTGGAATTTCCTTGATAACTCGCGCAGGATTGCCAGCTAGGACGACATTGTCTCCGAAGGACTTGGTGATCACGGCTCCTGCTCCTGCAACGACATTATTTCCCAGTGTCACTCCAGGAAGAACAATGACGCCACCTCCAGCCCAGAAATTATCTCCAATGGTGATGGGCTTGCCATATTCGACCCCTGAATTGCGTTCATCCGGATCCAGTGGATGGAGTGGGGTTAAAAACTGACAGTTGGGACCAAGCATGGCGTTGTTCCCAATGCGAATCGGACAAACATCCAGCATAGTCAAGTTCCAATTAGAATAAAAATTTTCCCCTAGATGGATATTAACTCCATAATCGACCACCAGGCGTGGATTGACATAGAGATTTTCCCCAGTTGAACCAAACCAACTTTTGATAATCTCCGCCCCTTTCAAGGGATCTAACTCCTGGTTGAAATCCGCCTGCTTCTGACGTGCTGTCTGAGCCAAGGTCCGCAACTCGGGATCAAACGGATGATAGGGCTCCCCTGCTATCATTTTCTGGTATTCGCTAGCCATCTTATCACCTCACACTTACTTTGAGCCCATCATATCAAAAAGCCTTTGAAAGGTCAAGAATAGCCTGCTCTCTAGACTCTCGAAATCAATCCCCTTCAAGTTAAAACAACTTGCTTGACAAAAGCTTAACTTCATGGTTTAATATACCCCATAAGTATATGTGGAGGTGCCTATGTTTCACTTATTATTTACAAAAATTGACAGTATTTCTACCAGCGAGTTAGAAGCTAAACTCAGAGAACCGATTCAGCTACTAGATGTTCGGACGCCTATGGAATTCCGTAGAGGTCATATCAAAAATGCAAAAAATGTTCCTTTAACGGAAATCGGATCTTACACACCAGCGACAAAAGAAACACTCTATGTTATTTGTCATTCTGGTGTGCGAAGCAAACTAGCTGCGAAGAAGCTAAAGAAAAAAGGCTACGATGTCATCAATGTCCGAGGCGGTATGAGCGCTTGGACAGGCAAGGTCATCTAGAAGCATAAAATAATTGGCTACGCAGCTTGAACCTAATCAAAGGTCTGAGCGACCATATCCAACGGTGTCCGCTCGAAGACAATCTGACTAAGGGCCAAAATCCCTAGATGTACGGATAAGTGGCGAATTTCAGGGGGCGACCCAAGGTCGATACCATCGAACTAGGGGAGAGCTTGGATGAACCAGACAAGAACCAAACCTACATCCTTAGCTACCACAGCGTTTTGCGCAGCTAGATCACAGAGCGTATCCTCCAGCAGGCAGGATTTACCGTCCAAAACCTTGACGACGCTTATTCACTAAACAAAATGGCTAATTCAGAAGGAGTCGAATATGGAAACGAGTATCAGCATGGCTGACTTTTATGAAAAATACCTAAATGAAAATCTAAACCTTATCGATGTACGTGAAGTGCATGAATTCCAAGCAGGACATGCACCAGGTGCCAAAAATCTGCCTTTAAGTACCTTGGAGCAAGGTTACCAAGAACTCAAACCTGACCGTGCATACCATGTCATCTGTCAAGGTGGAGTACGCTCTGCATCTGCTTGTGAATTTCTAAGCGCCCAAGGCCTCACCATTATCAATGTAGAAGGTGGTATGAATGCTTGGCCCGGTCAAGTAGAATAAGCAAAAAACCGATTAAGTTCCTTAATCGGTTTTTTCATTTCTGCAACCCACTGATATAGGCTCGTAGCCCGTCGCTTCTAAAAAACGAAACACATTGATGGTATCTAAAAAGAGGTTTTCTCATTGGTATTGGGGGAACTCATCCGTTTGTCTGACATGATTTCTTTATCGAAATAGACTTAAATACCTTTGTCTGCATTGTTTATCAATAGCAAATTAGTTTATTTCCGTTTAATCAGGTATCGGATGGCCTTTTCTAGGCGTTCCTTTTGAGCCTCGGGGTCGTCTAGTGGTTGGTTGATACAGTCAGTGAGATTTTCAGTAATGATCATCTCAATCACGCGCTCAACGCTAGATTTCACTGCTGTCAACTGCGTAACAATATCTGCGCAGTCACGATCTTCTTCAATCATCTTTTGAATCCCACGTAACTGACCCTCTGAACGTTTCAGGCGTGTTATATACTTTGAGTTTGTCATTAATTTATCCTTGGTCACTTTTTCTTCATTATATCTCGAATAAGGGGCTTTGTCAAAATTCACTTCCTGTCTGTATTTGTAGGAGGCAACCTCTCCTCTGTATCAGATAGAAAAGATTGATAAGCATGGAAATGGAAAAGAAACTCTGTCCTCCTTGAAGCTCGATGGGAAGTCACGTTTCCTTTCAACCAACTGACCTTTATGCGTATATCTTGGACAAATTGGACAAAAAGGCTAGGATCACTATCCCATAGACTAGAACTAGAGCCAGCCCAAATCCGATACCAAACCACTTGTAAAACTTGTCCATTCCGCTGTAACGTTCGACATAGGCCCTGGTCGGCTTGTCTGGATCATACCAGACTGTCAGCTCCGAATGAAGGGGGAAATGGGTCTGCATCAAGCGTTTGAAGGAAACAAAGGAGTTGCTGTAGCGAGTGATCGAAGGTGCCAGCATATCTTCTCTTGTATAGTCCTTTAAAAATTTAGTAGTCCCCCACGGGATTGTGACCGTTTTGAACATAAAATACTGCAAGGTTTTCTTATAAGCAATCCCATCCACCGTGTATTCGACGATAGGTGGATACCCCTCACGAAAACGGCTATAGCCGATAACCGTTCCCTGTACGGATGACTTGGCAAGGCGGACCAACTTCTGATCCCGAAGATAGAGGAAAAGAAAGGTCCCACACACAAATACAAAAGATAGGAAGATGACGATTGTCCCAACTATCAAACCAATCACTTCTTTATTCATATGAACTCCTCCTGTTATTTTATACAGTAAAATCCCAAAACGAACTCGTCCAGAAGGACATTGAAGCTCTCGAGTCTACTCTTCGGATTTTTCTTTTGACTGTTTTTCTCTCAAATCTTTTACAGATTTCGATATGATATCTCTCAACTGTTCGTCAGTAAGTCCTGGAATCTGGTAATAAGGGCTGTTGGACTCGCTTTTTGACGGCTTTGTTCCTGAACTTTCGGTTTTAGAACTTTGTTCAGTCGAAGACGAGGATTTCGACTCTGAGGAACTAGATTCTTTGGTCTTAGAGGGACTGGACGACTCAGACTCAGAAGGCTTGGACGTTTCAGCCGCTTTAGAATCAACCTTAGGAGGCTTATCTACTAGATCGTTCGACTGTTTCACAGGTTTATAGAATAGCCCAAAAGACAGCAGCAAGGCCATCAAGATCCCAATACCAGCCAAGGTTCTTTTATTAGCTTCAGCCGAGGGAACCTTTACTCCCTTTGTACTGAGTATTTTCCATTCTGGATGCTCTTTTTCTATGGCTTTTTTCTGTCTCCTAAGAGGACCAAGTAGAAAATGATTAAAAGGCACAATCGTTACCATAGCCACCGTTATAAGCGGGACATAATTGGAATGACTTGATACCAGTAGAACATCGAGGATAGCGAGAAGGATGAAGAGGAAACGCCCCACAAACTTACGAACTTGATGCTCTTTTTTGATCTGCAAATATCTCTCTTGTGACATTATCATTCCCTCTTTTCTATTTCTTCCCCAAATAATACTTTTCCCTGCTTGTATTTTCGTACGGCTAACAGCCAGCGGATTGGATTGTTTTGAAATAGTAGAAGAACCACGCTAATTGGGACGATCGTTGCTCCGATTGGCACCATGAACATCGACGGTTCAAACCATTCATGTTCATAGTAGGGAATGAAGGTCCCAGGTATGGCAAAGAACACAACAATAACAAAAACAAATAGAAGAACGAGGATAGCAAATAGATACAAGATGATTTTATCGACTGTTGGTTCCTTATCTGGTGACTTCCTCCAAAAAGTACTACTTTCAACCGCATCTTTAAACTGTTCTTCACTTGCTGAGACAAGCGACTTAGCCCCACTGTAGAACAGTTTTTCAAATCCATAAACACTTCCGATAAAAACAAAAAGGATTGCGGCTAGATGGATCGGAATCATCCCCTCACTCAATCTAAAGGGCGCTAGCAAGGAACGAATCCAAATACCGATAATAGCAACTAGCAAGAAAATAAAGAAGACAACCCAAGGCCACTTGGATTTCTTTGAACTGATGGCACCGTCGGTTTCTGACGAGGCACTAGATTCTGTCGCTAAAGTCTCTCTTGTCTTTGTGTTATAGTAGACGGATTGCTGGCATCCTTGGCTATATAAATGATTTTTCGCATCTTACATTTCTCCCTCTTTCCCTCGGCTACCGTCCTGTAATGTCTCCATCAGCTCCTTGAACAGTCGTTTGCGCGTTTCATCTGAAATTCATAGACCATATAAACAAGCGAAAAAATCCCTAACATATACATAATCAAGAACTGAAAATCAGAGTAGATAAAATAGCGATAGATGGAAAACAGAATCATGAGAAAACAAAAAACCTCAACTAGGACGGTCCATCTAGATTTTCTCCTAAGTGTTTTGATATTGGCTTTTGTGAGCCGGACTTTTCTAAATCTATCTGTCTTCATGTTACGTCGGGTAGTTTTGGCAAGGATAATGGTCCCGAAAACCAAAAACAAAGACATCAAGATAAAGAAAATCAGATTGAAAAGGGAGGAGACATCTCCAAAGGTTTGGTTGAGCAACTTCGACAGCCGTTGCAAGGAATAGATTGCAATAGGGGCTGCAATGGCTGAATAATTCATGCCTTGTTTTGCACTGTAGAATACTTGATTCCCCAAATCATAATAGATAAAAGAGTCCTCCAGAGGGCCCATACTAATTAAATTTTTTACACTTGTATCCATCTTATTCCCATTTCCTAAACTCAATACGGATGTTCAAACGAAGTTCTACTTTCTCTCAAAAGCATCGTGACGACGATTGCCAGCAGTCTAGCCGATTTTTGGCATTTGCTTCCTAGAGAAAGAAAAGTTTATTAGTATTATAGCATGAACCCCCAGAAAAGGGAAAATATCCCCGACCAATGCCTTTGCCAGAGCCAAGAAAGGTTTCGTCATTTCATAAAAAAGCGAACAAATCCGCATTCTAAAAACAGAATGCGAGCTTGTCCGCCTTTTTCTATGTATATGATGCGTTTTCCTCATCTCATCGTTCCAAGCGAATGCGAGTCACAATCCCATCTGGGTCTACAAGATCCAACTCACTCGAATTTAGCCACTTAATCGGAGATTCTAGCTCTTGTGCTTGCTGAACTATGTCCAAGAGTTCTTCCTTGCTTTCGACCTCAAGGACATAGTAGGCCAAGCCTGGCAAGCCTTGCTCACGCGGAGCCAGCCCTTTTCCAGCCCATTCGTTAACAGCCAGATGGTGATGGTACTGACCTGCCGCTATCCAACTAGCACTAGGAATGCTAAATTTATCTTCTAACCCTAACACCTTTTGATAAAACTGACTTGCCGCGTGGCTATCCTTAACCGATAGATGGATATGCCCCATTCTCGTCCCTTCAGCTAGGACAAAGGGATCCACCTTTTCCCCTAACTCATAGATGTCCTGTGCCGCAAGGGCTTCGATCACACCGATAATGCGACCGTCTTCTCGAATATCCCATGAAGACACTGGCTTATCACGGTAGAATTCAATGCCATTTCCTTCCAAATCCTCTAGATAAATAGCCTCGCTGTATCCATGATCTGCACCCCCAACCAGAGGAATCCGCATGTCACTTAGGTGTTTCAAGACATCTGCCAAAGCTTTTCGTGTCGGCAACAAAATCGCCAGATGGTAGAGCCATAATGATCCCTTACTTCCCCAGCTTTTTCAGTCGCAATCAAGTGGACCAAGGCTTTTCGATCAAGTCCCAAAATCGCTTCTGTCTCTGTTTGAGATAAAATCTCCAAGCCAATAATCTGGTGATAAAAAGTCGTTTGACTCGTCAAATTCTTGACATTTAAAACCACCTCGGCTAGGTAAATGTGGCTTTGGTATGCATAAGTCATAGGCTGTCTCCTTCTTGTTGTAACTTTATAGATTACATCAATTATACACTATTGAGATAAAATGTCAATGAAGACAACTCAAAAGAGCTGGAAACCAGCTCTTCTTTTTATTTTACAACAAGCTCGTAACGAGTTTTGCTGGTGAAAGTTTCCCCTGCTTTGAGAATGACTTGGTCTTTGAGATCGCTGTGAATGGCATCTGGTAAAACTTGCGCTTCAAGGGCAATACCATTGTGCTGAATCATTGGTTGGCCTCCGATGATGACACTCTCATCCACAAAGTTTGCTGTGTAGACCACAAAGCAAGGGGCCTCTGTCTTGAACAGCAGGAAGCGACCTGAGTTTTGGTCATAAAGGAAACCAGCATTGTCATGACCGGCAGGAAGAGCAAATGGGTGATCCAAACCAGATACCAACTGGATTTGCTCATCTTCCTCTGCAAAGATGTCCTTCAACAAAACTCCATTGTAGAGATGTTTCACCACATCACGATTAGCATCTGGAGTCTTAGCTGGAACACCGTCAGGAGCGATTGGGTAAATGCCCTCCGTATTTAGTTGGAAGACATGGCGGTCAACTGTCTGCGTGAAATCACCAGACAAGTTGAAGTAGCTGTGATTAGTTGGATTAACCAGCGTATCCTGATCTGTCGTCACCTTATAGCTGACTTCGTAAGCACCACTTTCTTCCAAGTGATAGCTGATCCAGATCTTGAGATTGCCAGGGAATCCTCCTGTCCCGTCTGTACGCTCTGTGTAGAGGTCAAACCATGGTCGCTCACCTCAGTTAATTCAAACAAGCTTGAATCCCAACCTGTTGAGCCACTGTGGTTACAGTTGCTAGCATTGTTGACTTCAAGGTCATAGGTCTTGCCATTGAGCTCAAATGTCGCACCTGCAATACGACCCGCTACAGGACCTACACTTGCTCCATGCTTGGGACTATTGCCTACATAGCTATCAAAATCATCAAAGCCTAAGATAACATTGGCAAAATTTCCAGCCTTGTCAGGTGTGACATAGCGCAAGATGGTCGCACCATAAGTCATAACCTCAAGCTGGTAGCCACTGTCAGTCTCAAAGCGATAGGCCAAGACATCCTTGCCTCATGATTTCCAAATACACGCTCTGTGTATGCTTTCATTTTCATCTCCTTTTTTCTATTTCTATTAAGTAAACAAACCATAGAAAGTGTATGCACCATCTATGGTTGTAGTTTTATTTTCAGAATCCTTTGTCAGGAAACCTTAAGTATCTTCTTAACAAAAGGGGATTCTTCTATACTTGTTTTATGCTTCCACACGTTCAGTCCATGAAGTTGCTGTTGTTTGAAGAACCTTGTTGAGTTCGTCAATGTTCTCAAATCCAGTTGTACGCAACCACTCACGAGCTGCTACCTCACCATCTTTGATGTAAGCTTCGACTGATCCAGCCCATGTTGCACGGCCGCAAAGAACTCCGTTAAAGTTTGCGTCTGATTCGTGGGCAAAGACAAGTGTTTCTTGGAAGAGTTTAGCTGATACACCCGCACTCAAGTAGATGTATGGCAAGTTGGTCGCTTCGTCTTGCGCTTTGAAGAAGGCTGCTGCTTCTTCGCGTGTATGAACGATTTCACCATCGCCAAAGCCTTCAACGTATTTGACGTTGACTGGAACTTCCACTTTCAAGACATCGATGTTGAAGCGTGGGTCTGAGAAGACCTTCATAGCACCGATAACCTTGTGTGGCTTCACTTTTGCGTATTCTGCAGAACCTGCGTCAGCGATTTTTTCATCGTAAGCCAAGATTTCAAGGAAGAATGGAATGTCTTCAGCCACACACTCTGAACCGATACGTTCAATGTAAGCTTGTTTTTCTTGGTTAAGTTCGTCAGCGCTGTCTACGTCATAATAAATCAAGAACTTCACAGCATCTGCACCTTGTTCCTTGATACGTTTTGCAGACCAAACATCCAAACAGTCAGGCAAGCGTTTGGTGCTTGTTGTGTCGTAACCTGTTTTCTCATAAGCAAGGAGAAGACCAGCATTGGCATCAAGCGCTTTTGTAGCTGGAAGTCCATACTCTGGGTCTAGAAGCATAGAGGATGCGTATTTTGTCAATTCATCTGCTACCAAGACTTTGAGTTCTTCCATTTGAGCCACAGTTGGTTCCTCTGTTTGGTATTGAGCCATGAGACGTTTCAAAGCACCACGTTGGTCAAAGGCAAGAGCTGAGATAATGCCGTTCTCGTCAGATAGTTTTTGCAAGCAAGCTACTTTATTGGGACTTAATTGTAATTTACTCATAGACACTTCCTTATTTTTGATATTCATGAATGATCACACCTTGTACCACACGGTTTACAGTGCCAGTAGGAGATGGTGTATCTGGTTTGTTTTCCACTTTAAGCGAAGTCAATAGGGCAAAGAGTTGAGCATATACGATATAAGGGAAGACACGGTAAATATCGTTCAAGACACCGCCACAACCAAGTGCTACTTCTTTGACATTTTCAAGACCAAAGGCTTGATCACTCAAAAGCACAACACGACGAGCAATCTGATCACCAGCCACTTCACGAACCAAGTCCAAATCGTACTTGCGAGTGTAGTCTGTCGTTGTGCCAAAGACCAAAACAACTGTATTTTCGTTGATAAGAGATTTTGGACCGTGACGGAAGCCGACTGGACTTTCATACATGGTCGCAACTTGGCCAGCTGTTAATTCCAAAATCTTGAGCTGAGCTTCATGAGCAAGTCCAAAGAAAGGACCAGCACCAAGATAGATGACGCGGTTAAAGTCTAAATCAACAAGCTCTTTGACGTCTGCTGCATTTTCTAGAACCTTACGCGCAAGGTTAGTCACAACTTCAAAACGTTCAGCTTTCACAGCAAATTCTGTAGGATCAAAGACCAAGAGAGCTGTTAGCATCATGGACGTAAAGCTAGAAGTCATGGCAAATCCAGCGTCATTGGAAGCAGCTGGTTGCAAGAGCAAAAGATTGCGCTCATCGCCATGAGCTTGAAGAGCCAATTTACCATCTGCAGCACATGTAATGGTCACTTGATAGAGGTCATCAACCAAGGCTTTGGCCAAATCAACCGTCGCCACACTTTCAGGTGAATTCCCACTACGAGCAAAGGATACAAGAACAGTCGCCACATCTTTTTTCAAATAAGTTTCTGGATTGGCAACAATATCAGTTGTCGCAATGGCATTGAAATTCCATTTGCGTTCGTCATAGACTTCCTTAAAGTAAGGCACCAAGGTATCTCCCACATAAGCAGAAGTCCCAGCGCCTGTCAAGATAACCTTAATATAGTCATGTTTATCAGCGATACCTTGCAGAAAGGCTGCAATTTCTTCACGTTTCGCTTGATAGGCTTCAAAAGCTTCTTTCCATACATCAGGCTGTTGGTAGATTTCACGAGTCGTGATTTCTGCACCCAGTTCAAGTAATTCTTCTTTTGTGTAATTTAGCATAGAGTTCCTCTAATCTATTGTTGTTTCATTCCTATTGAAAATATGGGAATGGGAGTGACTCCCATTCCCATGTATATTCTATATAAGATGCTCTAACGATTTAGCCGTTATTACATCGTATACTCAATGAAAATCAAAGAGCAAACTAGGAAGCTAGCCGCAGGCTGTACTTGAGTACGGCAAGGCGACGCTGACGTGGTTTGAATTTGATTTTCGAAGAGTATTATTCATCTTCGTCATCATCGAAGCCCGCTAACAGATCGTTGACTTTTACAATGCTTTCTGCAGCACGGCTCTTGTAGTCCGCATCTGCACCTGTAAGGCTGGCATTGATAAATTCAATCACCATTGGAAGATTCATCCCTGCGTAGAGTTCAATGTCGCGACCTTCCATAATCAAACGGCTTACCACGTTACATGGTGTACCACCGAGAAGGTCCGCAAAGACTAGGAAATCATCCAATCCTTCGATAGCAGCTTCAAATTTTGCAGTAAATTCTTCTGGACCATCTTCTGGAAGAAGAGCCACTGCATGAATGTTGTCCTGTGGACCCATGATCATTTCTGTGCTACCTTTAAGTTCTTCACAGAAACGACCATGACTCACCAAAATTAATGATTTACTCATAAATTATGCGCCCATTCCAAGCAAGAATTTACCGATGAATGAAAGACCTACTGCAAGAACGATAATGATACCAATCGCTTTAGTAGAGTTCATACCTTTCTTACCAAGCAACCAGAAGATAAAGGCAGTAAAGATTGCTGGAAGCAAGCGTGGGAAGATTGAGTTCAAGATGTCTTGGAAGTCAATCATCTTTTCACCGATTGGCAATTTGTAAGAAATGTCAAAGTTGATCATTGTTGCTACAAGAGCACCCATCATGAAGACACCAAGTACAGATGCAGCGTCAATCAAAGCTGTCAAAGTACTTTGCATGTTGTTGATAAGGTTAACCCCTTCTTTGTAGGCAAATTCCAATTGTTTCCAACGGAAGATGTCATAAGCAACTGCAACTGCGATCCAAAGGAAGATACCCCATGGTTGGCCAGCAATAGCCATAGTTGCTGCGATAGATCCCATGATAGCAGGTACAAGTGAACCAAAGATAGTATCTCCAAGAGGAGCGAATGGTCCCATCAAACCTGTCTTGATACCGTTAACGGCATCTTTTGAACCCACACCATCTTTTTCTTCCATAGCAAGGTCAAAACCAGCGATAATTGTGTGGAAGAATGGTGAAGTATTGAAGAATTGAGTATGAACTTTCATCATTTCTTTCAATTCAGGAGTTCCATCCCCATACATTTTACGCAATTGAGGCAAGATCATGTAAAGGTAACCAGAAGCTTGCATACGTTCGTAGTTCCAACCTAATTGGAAAGTGAACAAGCTACGTTTGTTAATTTGATTAAAATCTTCTTTTGTAAGTTTGTAATTAGAATTCGTCATCTTCGATTTCCCCACTTTCTGATGGTGTAGAAGGTGCTGCTACAGCTACTTTTTGGCTGTTCTTAAAGTGAACAACTGCAAGGAAGATACCTACGATAGAGATACCGATCATAGACAAACCTTTGAAGTTGTTAGCAAAGCCAATCTTTTCAGCAACATCAGCAGGAAGAGTACCAAGGATACCCGCAACAGCGCCACCAAGACCTGTTACATATGAGTAAAGAACAGTCAACATAGCTGTCAAACCAAATCCCATAGCAAGGTAGTGAAGGTTACGTTTAACTGGAAGGTAACGAAGCAAGATTGCAAATCCAAGACCTGGAAGCATACGTCCTGCAAGTGTCAAGCCATCTGCAACCCATTGGTATTCTTTAACAAGGTCTACTACTGATTGTACGAAAGCACCACCAAAAGCAAGGGCAAAGAAGACTGGAAGGGCACGAGATAAAGCCCAAGGAATCGCACCAAGCAAGTAGTTGCGTTCAATACCTTTATAGTCAAAGCGTTCGATTGCAGCATCCACACGGTGAGCGAAGAAAGTAGTTGTCATACGTCCAAGAACGTCGAAGTAAGTCAAGAGAGCTGCTACTGGTACAGCGATTGTTGTAATCGCAAGGTCTGTATCAATACCTTGAGAGATAGAGAATGCTGTTGCAAGAACCGCACCAGAAGTTGCGTCGATACGAGAAGCACCACCGAAGGTACCAACCCCGAGAACGAACAACTGCAAGTTACCACCGATAAACAAACCAGTTGTCACATCTCCCATGATCAAACCAGTAATGAAACCAGCGAATACAGGGGAACCTGCAGATGAAACGATTGTCAACTCATCACAGATTTGATAAGCTGAGTACAAAGTGAGAAGTAAAATTTGCCACCATTGTATCATAACAATGACCTCCTAAAAATTTTTTCCTATTTTAATAAGCTCAAAAAGTCTGAAACTGGATCATTTGGAACCATTTGAGCAGTGAGTTTCACACCTTTTTCTGCCAGTTTGTGGAAGTCTTCCACATCCTTATCTACCACGTTGATAGAACGCGTGATAGGGCGAGTTTCTGGTGTTTGAGACATATTGCCAACATTGAGTGTTTCAAGCGGAACACCTGCTTCGACCAAACCAAGGAAACGGTCTGGTTTACGTGCAACGATAAAGAGACGTTGGCTATCGTATTTACCAGCAAGGATATTTGCTGCTGCTTTCTCAACTGGCAAGATACTGAGTTTCACACCTGGTGGTGTCGCAAGTTTCAAACCACTCTTTTCAATATCGTTGTTAACAACTTCGTCGTCTACAACCATAATGCGTGAAACATTTAGTTTTCCAGCCCAAAGATTGGCCACTTGACCGTGGATCAAACGTCCATCGATACGGCATCCTACAATTGTCATAAGTTTTCCCCCTTTATATGTTTTAGTGTAGGTTTACGAGTTAAGTGAATCTCTTCTTTATATTCGCCTTCAGTTTCAAAGATGATGATGCGATTATCACCTTCCTTGAGATAGCTATGAGGGATATAAAGTGAGAGGGTCGGACCGACGTTCCAGAAACGCCCTAGGTGACGCCCGTTGACAAAGGCAACTCCCTTACCAAACTCAGACAAGTCTAGGTAAGTATCCTTAGGCTCTTCAACGGTGAAGTCGAAAGCGTAAAAGGCTGGTTGTCCTTCTGTCCATCCTTTTGAAAAATCAATCTTCTCAGGATTATCCAATGGTAGTGGATATTGTTTCCAATTCAGTAAGAAATGTAGATCCTTGCAGACACCTGTACGAATTCCTTTACGTTGCGTATCTGCCAAGAACTTATGTCCGTAGTTGACACGCCCCATATTTTCGATCAAGATGTCAATCTCTGAAAAGCCTTCTCGATTTCCCTGACAGTAGATATCTTCACCAATTTCTGTTTGGTATTGAGTGGCGATCCATTGACCATCTACATAGAGTTGAGCTCGGTCACGCCCATCGATGATACGGAGACGTTCCTCTTCTGCATCCCAACTTGCCTCCGTGCGGTAGAGAAGGTAGCCATAACTTTGACCAAGTTCTTCCATCGCTTTTGGATAGAGGCTTTCAGTAGGACTAGAGAGACTGTCTAGGGTTTCAAACAAGGAAACTTTTTCGACTAGTGGAATGGATTCCAATTCCATGCTTTCCTTATAGAGTGGTTCCAACTGTGGATACTCTGGGAAGTGTGTTGCCATCATCTTCTTAACCGCTAGGTATTTAGCAGTTGGATTTCCTTCTTCATCGAGAAGGGCATCATAGTCGTAAGATGTGACTTGTGGCAAATCTAGAGTTCCTCGAGCTGAGCAACCATTCATGAAACCAAAGTTTGTGCCTCCATGGAACATGTAGAGGTTGATAGAGCCTTGCTCCAATACCTCTCGAACAGCTTCTGCCAATTCTTTAGGATCACGAGTGATGATGGGTTCTTTCCAACGGTTGAACCAGCCATCCCAGAATTCCATACACATGAGGGGCCATTTTTTGCCATACTCATCAAAGAATTCTTGCATTTGTGAGAAGTTGTATGGAGCTTTAGAACCGAAGTTCCCTGTCACAAAGAGATCGTCTTCGATCAAGGTTCCGGCTTTCAGAGTAGCCCTCCATGGACCATCTGAAGTAAAGAGTGGGCAATCAATCCCTCGGTCTTCCATCAATTTCCGAATCGCTCGTAGATAAGACTTATCTTCTCCATAAGAGCCATATTCATTTTCGACTTGCATCATAAGAATGTTTCCGCCATTATCCAACAAGCGAGGCACAAGCCTTGGCAATAATTGGTCATAATAGCGAGCAACAGCCTCGATGTAGGCCGGGTCGGACGAGCGAATTCGCACGCCCTTTGTCAAGAGCCAAGCCGGCAAGCCACCAAATTCCCATTCCGCGCAGATAAATGGAGACGGGCGTACAATGGCATAGAGACCCAGATCTTGTGCAATTTGAAGAAATCTCTCCAAATTTCTGGCACCTTCAAAATCAAACTCCCCTTCAACAGGTTCGTGTAAATTCCAAGCCACATAAGTCTCGACTGTATTAAAGCCAAGCGCCTTTAAGTTATAGAGCGAATGATACCAATCCTCTGCTGGAATCCTAAAATAATGAATGGCGCCGGATAAAATCTTGAACGGTTTTCCGTCTAAATAGAAATCGTCCTCAATTTTAAATCTTGTCATGTTATTACCTCTGACTAATTAAGTTTGCGCTTTCATTTATTATAATATTAACTATAATCAAATCTTTTGCATTTGTCAATAGGTTTTAGAAAATTATTTAAAATTTTTCTATTTTTTTACTTACCGTTTACCGAAATTATCTAAAAATAACATGAAAAAATAGCATGAAAACGATCTTTTTATGTATGATAATTCACAAGAACATCAAATGAATTTTTTTACATGTAAAATAACATTTTTAGTCTATTATTTTAATTTTTTGACCTTAATACTACTCTTTTCTCTATATTTGTGGTAAAATCAAAATTGGAGAAAGAGAATCGAGGTGAAATTTATGGCTATTCCTAAATACCAATATATTAAAGATGAATTAAAAAACAAAATCATCTCTGGTCAATTTGCAAGTGGAGATAAATTTTATACAGAAGCCGAATTGATCGCGATGTACGATGTGAGTTCAATCACAGTTGTTCGTGCCTTGAACGACCTTGCTAAAGACGGCTACATTGTCCGCCAACAAGGGAAAGGTACTTTCGTCTCACGTGCCCGCAAGCACAAACTCGTCGAGTTTTCAGATGTTGAAATCTTTGAAACAAAAGACGATAAAGTTACTGTCCTTTCTATTGAGCGCGGAAACAAACTTGAATATTTAGATAAACTTGGACTACGTGGAGATCAATTCTACTATAAGATTGAACGTATTCGTCAGACAAACGACGTGACATACATCTACCACACATCTTATATTCCTGAGCAATACATCAATGCCAACTATCCAAATCTTGACTATTATAGCTCTATCTATACACGTTTCAAATTGGATTACCGCATTCACATGAGTGATGAACATTTTGAGGAAATCAACGAAATCGCATTCCCAACACCAGATCATGCTGCTTCTGTACTCGGAATCGATACACAATTCCCAACTGTCTTCCAAACGAAGACTACAAAACTTGAGGCCACTGGCCAAGTCCTTGCCTATAGTGAAACTTATAAGCGAGCCGACTACTACAAAATCAAATTCATCTCATGTAACCGAGGTCATTAAGAAAAAGCCTGAGCCTAGCTCAGGCTTTTTCTATATTCATTATAGCACGATAAAGAAGTCGTGAAAACGCTAGGAAGGTCTCTTATTTAATTAGTAGCATTTTTACTAAAAACAAGGTAAAATTTCGTTTGTTTTTTTCATCTATTTAACCCCCTATCAGCAATTTTCTCCTAAATCTTATGATTTCCTCTATTTATTATAGTTCCTTATATAAACCCACTTGACATTTTACTCCTTAGATAATAAAATAAAATTGGTTTTATGTAAACGCTATCATATATGATAATAACAAGGAGGTTTTGTCATGAAACTAGAAAAGAAACAGCGCTTCTCCATCCGTAAATACGCGGTTGGGGCAGCTTCTGTACTTATAGGATTTGCTTTTAGCGCTCAAGTCGTATCTGCCGACGGGATTACTCCAGCTCCAACAGCTGAAGAAACTGTCCAAACGATTCAGGAGAGTACACAAGCAACCGAAGAAGCTGTAGACTCCAAGGTTCCAGAAAAACTGGAAGAAAAGGCTGACAAACCTGTAAAAGAGGAGGTCAAAGAAGACCAGGAGGCTCCTCGAACAGTTGCTCCAAAAACAGAAGAGTCAAGCGCACCAGTTGTGACAGAAAATGCTACTCCAACTCCTACTGCCGAGAAAGAAAGCCCTGCCCCAGCTGAAACTCCTGCTGAAAGCACTTCTTCAGAAAAGAAAAATGAAGCAGCCACACCTGCAGTAGCCACTCCTAGCAAGGAACGAGCACCTCAGGTAAATGAAAAACTGGCTAAAAGAAAAATGATCTCAATTGATGCTGGACGCAAGTACTTTTCTCCAGACCAACTCAAGGAAATCATCGACAAAGCTAAACACTACGGCTATACTGATCTTCATCTACTAGTTGGAAATGATGGCATGCGTTTCATGCTGGACGACATGACAATCAAAGCCAATGGCAAAACCTATGCAAGTGATGATGTCAAACGTGCGCTCGAAAATGGAACTGATGCCTACTACAAGGACCCAAACGGTAACCACTTAACAGAGAGCCAAATGACGGACTTGATTAACTATGCTAAAGATAAAGGTATCGGACTAATCCCAACCGTTAATAGCCCTGGGCACATGGATGCCATTTTGCATGCCATGAAAGAACTAGGCATCCAAAAACCGAACTTCAACTACTTGGGAAAAGAATCTGCTCGTACTGTTGACCTTGATAACAAAGAAGCGGTTGCATTCACAAAAGCTTTAATCGACAAGTATGCAGGTTACTTCGCTGGCAAATCTGACATCTTCAACATCGGGCTAGACGAGTATGCTAATGATGCTACAAACGCTAAAGGTTGGACTGTCCTTCAAACACAAGGAAAATATAGTAAATTCATCACTTACGCTAATGACCTTGCTCACATCGTCAAATCTCACGGCCTTAAGCCAATGGCTTTCAACGATGGCATTTACTACAATAGTGATACTAGTTCTGGTACTTTTGACAAAGACATCATCGTTTCTATGTGGACTGGTGGATGGGGCGGATACGACGTCGCTTCTTCTAACTTTTAGTTGAAAAAGGTCACCAAATCCTTAATACCAACGATGCTTGGTACTATGTTCTCGGACGAAATGCCGACGGTCAAGGCTGGTACAACCTTGACCAAGGGCTCAACGGTATCAAGAGCACTCCAATTACTTCAGTACCAAAATCTGAAGGGGCAGATATCCCGTTCATCGGTGGTATGGTAGCTGCTTGGGCAGATACTCCATCAGCACGCTATTCACCATCACGCCTCTTCAAACTCATGCGTAGCTTCGCAAATGCAAATGCTGAGTACTTTGCTGCCGACTATGAGTCTGCTGAGCAAGCTCTGAAAGAAGTCCCAACAGATCTTAACCGCTATACTGCAGAAAGTGTCGCAGCTGTAAAAGAAGCTGAAAAAGCCATTCGCTCACTCGATAGCAACCTTAGCCGTGCCCAACAAGACACGATTGACCAAGCAATCGCGAAACTCCAAGAAGCTGTTAGCAACCTAACCTTCACACCAGAAGCTCAAAAAGAAGAAGATGCGAAACGCGAAGTTGGAAAACTTGCCAAGAACAAGGTGATTTCTATCGATGCTGGACGTAAGTACTTCACGCTTGACCAACTCAAACGCATCGTAGACAAGGCGAGCGAGCTCGGCTACTCTGATGTGCATCTTCTCCTAGGAAATGATGGACTTCGCTTCCTTCTTGATGACATGACTATCACTGCTAACGGCAAAACCTATGCAAGTGACGATGTCAAAAATGCCATCATCGAAGGGACAAAAGCTTACTACGATGATCCAAACGGAACCACTCTTAGTCAAGCAGAAATCACTGAATTGATTGAGTACGCAAAATCAAAAGGGATTGGACTCATCCCAGCGATCAACAGCCCAGGTCACATGGATGCCATGCTTGTCGCTATGGAAAAATTGGGTATCCAAAATCCTCAAGCCTACTTTGACAAGGTCTCCAAAACAACCATGGACCTTGAAAACGAAGAAGCGATGAACTTTGTCAAAGCCCTTATCGGCAAGTACATGGACTTCTTTGCAGGCAAGACTAAGATCTTTAACTACGGTACAGACGAATACGCTAATGATGCTACCAACGCCCAAGGCTGGTACTACCTCAAATGGTATGGACTCTATGGCAAGTTTGCTGAGTACTCTAACACTCTTGCTGCCATGGCCAAAGAAAGAGGCCTTCAACCAATGGCCTTCAACGATGGTTTCTACTACGAGGATAAGGATGATGTTGAGTTTGACAAGGATGTCATCATCTCTTACTGGTCTAAAGGATGGTGGGGTTACAACCTTGCAACTCCTCAGTATCTGGCAAGCAAAGGCTACAAACTTCTTAATACCAACGGAGACTGGTACTATGTTTTAGGCAATCACAAAGCAGACGAAGCCTACCCACTATCAAAGGCGATTGAAAACTCTGGTAAAGTGCCATTTAACCAACTTGCTTCTACCAAATATCCTGAGGTTGATCTTCCGACGGTCGGAAGCATGCTTGCTATCTGGGCAGACAAACCAAGTGCTGAGTACAAGGAAGAAGAAATCTTTGAACTCATGACTGCCTTTGCAGACCATAACAAAGACTACTTCCGCGCTAACTACAATGCACTCCGTGAGGAACTTGCTCAAATCCCTGCAAACTTGGATGGATACAGCAAGGAAAGCTTGGATGCCCTAAATGCAGCGAAAGAAGCTCTCAACTACAACCTCAACCGTAACAAACAAGCCGAGTTAGACGCTCTCGTAGCCAAACTCAAGGCAGCCCGTCTAGGTCTCAAACCAGCTGCAACACACTCAGGAAGTCTCGATGAAAACGAACTAGCTGCCAACGTTGAAACCAAACCTGAACTCATCACAAGAGCAGAAAAGATTCCATTTGAGGTTATCAAAAAAGAAAATCCGAACCTCCCAGCTAAGCAAGAAAAGATTGTCACACCAGGTGTAGATGGCGAACGCACTCATTACATCTCTGTCCTTACTGAAAATGGTAAACAAACAGAAACCGTTCTAGATAGCCAAGTTACCAAAGAACCTGTGACCCAAGTGGTTGAAATCGGTGCCCCTATTACTCACAAAGGGGATGAAAGTGGCCTTGCTCCAGCCGCAGAGGCAAAACCAAGACTGGATATCCAAGAAGAAGAGATTCCGTTCACTACTGTGACACGTGAAAATTCACTCTTACTCAAAGGGAAGACTCAAGTTGTTACTAAAGGCGTTAACGGTCGTCGCAGTCATTACTACTCTGTGAGCACTCCTGCTGACGGTAAGGAAGTGAAAACTCTTGTAGATAGCCTTGTGACCCAAGAAGCAGTGACCCAAGTTATTGAAGTCGGAACCCTTGTAACCCATGTAGGGGATGAACACGATCTTGCTCCAGTCGCAGAAACAAAACCGAGACTGGACATCCAAGAGGAAGAAATTCCATTCACTACTGTGACACGTGAAAATCCTCAATTGCCAAAAGGACAAACGCAAGTTGTTACGAAAGGTGCTAACGGCCACCGTACTGCCTTCTACTCTGTAAGCACTACTGCTGATGGCAAAGAAGAAAGAACACTTGTCAATAGCGTAGTAACACAGGAAGCGGTCGCTCAAGTCGTTGAAGTCGGTACTGCCGTTGAGAAAACTGAGCAAACTGCACCAACTACTGTCAAAGCAGATGAAAAACAACTCCCTGCAACAGGAAGTCAAGACTCTGCAGGCTTGGTCGCAGCAGGACTCATGGCTACGCTAGCAGCCTACGGACTCACTAAGAGAAAAGAGGATTAAATCTCTTCGACAAGAATACAAAAAAGCGAGATTGAATCTCGCTTTTTGTTGTTATGATTAGTCCCCGAGTCCGATACGTTCAAAGATATCATCCACTCGTTTGGTGTAGTATGCAGGTTGAAGATTTCATCAATTTCTTCTTGAGTGAGGCGTGATGTCACTTCTGGATCTGCTTCAAGAAGTGGCTTGAAGTCTACTTGGTTGTCCCAAGAGTAGGCTGTTTTTGGTTGCACCAAGTCATAGGCTTGCTCACGGGTCATGCCTTTTTCAATCAAGGTCAACATAGCACGTTGGCTAAAGATAAGACCAAACGTAGAGTTCATGTTACGGATCATGTTTTCTGGGAAGACTGTCAAGTTCTTGACGATATTTCCAAAACGGTTGAGCATGTAGTCTATCAAAATAGTCGTATCTGGTGTGATGATACGCTCAGCTGATGAGTGAGAGATATCACGTTCGTGCCAGAGAGCGACGTTCTCATAAGCTGTTACCATGTGACCACGGATAACACGCGCCAGACCTGTCATATTTTCAGAACCGATAGGGTTGCGTTTGTGAGGCATAGCAGAAGAACCTTTTTGCCCCTTAGCAAAGAACTCTTCCACTTCGCGTTGTTCAGATTTTTGTAAGCCGCGGATTTCCGTCGCCATACGTTCGATAGAAGTTGCGATGCTAGCAAGAACTGCAAAGTACTCAGCGTGAAGGTCACGAGGAAGGACCTGTGTCGAGATTTCTTGAGCACGGATACCCAATTTGTCGCAGACGTATTGCTCTACAAATGGTGGGATGTTGGCAAAGTTCCCAACTGCACCAGAAATCTTACCAGCTTCCACACCAGCAGCCGCATGCTCGAAACGCTCGATATTGCGCTTCATTTCGCTATACCAAGTGGCTAATTTAAGACCAAAAGTTGTCGGCTCAGCATGCACACCGTGGGTACGACCCATCATGATGGTAAACTTGTGCTCCTTAGCCTTGTCAGCGATGATGTTAGTGAAGTTTTCAAGGTCACGACGAATGATGTCGTTGGCCTGCTTGTAAAGGTAACCATAGGCTGTATCCACCACGTCAGTAGAAGTCAAACCATAGTGAACCCACTTGCGCTCCTCACCAAGAGTCTCAGAAACCGCACGTGTGAAGGCAACCACATCGTGGCGAGTCTCTTGCTCAATCTCCAAAATACGGTCGATGTCAAAGTTCGCCTTCTCGCGAATCAAAGCCACATCTTCCTTAGGGATTTCCCCCAACTCAGCCCATGCCTCGTCAGCCAAGATTTCCACCTCAAGCCAGGCACGATATTTATTTTCTTCACTCCAAATGTTCGCCATCTCAGGGCGAGAGTAACGGTTGATCATGTTGTTAATTTTTCCTTTCTTATTAAGCTGTTGGGAATAAGCTCTCTAGGTAAACTAAGGTCCCTACTCAAAATCCTCTTTCCCAATAAACACAGATGGGTAATGATCTAGTGTATTCAAATCCGTATCCAGCGGTAGATCATAGATAGCTAAATAGTTATCAGGATACTGAGCAGTCAACTCTTCATACTTAGCTTTCACTTTTTCATGATCGCCACTAGCATACAAGACTTCAACGACTGCCCCAGTCTTCTCTTTTTCGATAAATGCGTTGACAATGAGTTGAATCATACGAATTAATCAAGTCTGTAGCCCGTATTCAGTTACGAGAATACGAGTGCTCTTGTTCCTTTCTTTTTAGTTATATTTTATAAATCAACTCTAGTGTTTTTTTTGTCATCTCCATCAATCGATCTGGGGTTATTACTGGATTCGCGCCTCGATAACTATTGTCGTGATGCGGTGGGTTTGAATAATTTAACACCATTTTTAAGTCAGGAAGCATTGATTTTAATCTATACAGTTCTTTATACTTACCTTTTTCTTCCGAGGCTTCAATAAATTTTATATAAGTATTCAACCATACTTCCTTAGAGTTATATTTATAATATTTTATTCTAAAAATCCCCTCAAGAGCTATTCTTAAAGTTGAATAGACCAGCCTATTATGATGTTCATCTTTTGAACCGTTCATAACATAATCATTCAATAATTCTAAATTCTTTACAAAAGGTGATAAATTAAGTGCGTAAAAATCCACGTCCTTTATTCGAACATCATCACCAGCATTATATAACTCAACCGTAGCTGTCTCCTCTTTTTTTCCTAACTTTACTAAACTTTCGTATATCTCCTCCCCAAATAACGAATCATGCGTTAATAAAATAAATTGCGATACCTTCTGACTAGCAGATATTAACAGCTGTATAGTAACATCTTTCCTACTCATATCAAAACTTGTAAAAGGATCGTCAACTACTATATTTAAATTATTGCTAATTGGAACCAAATCAAGTTTTGCTAAAAAAGAACACACTGCTATTGCATTTTTATTCCCCTCACTTAAAATGTAGTCAAAAGAAGTCAAACTTCTAGTATCCAAGGTTCCCTGATAATCTCTGATAGTAAGGCTAAATATTATCGAAAACGCATTCTGTCTACCAACTTCCCTAAAATATATCAATTCAGTTTCATTTATGTAGATACCATCATATACTTCTCGAGATACTCATTTACTTTATCTTTGAAGTTTACAACAAATTTATCAAAAGTATTAAATACTTCCTCGTTCTTACATTTGATTTTTGATAATTCTTTTTTTAATCGTTGTAGCTTGCTTGGTTCTCTTAACCTATCCACCCTTGCTTTTCAATAGAATATATATC